>PQAJ01000150.1 GCA_003105185.1 Holophagae bacterium | reverse complement strand
CGGCGGTCGCGGCCGGAGCGGCGCTCGCGGGTGGGCCGTGCGCTCGACGACACGGTCGCCCCGGCCTTGGCGCTGATCCGGATCAGTGCCAGCAGCACCAGGATCGCGACGATGGCAATGAGAACCAGGGTCATCCGGCTCCCCCCACGACTGCACTCCGACCGACACGACGGTCGCGTGGCTCTCGTTCAAGCAATCGTGGGTCATGCCGCGATATTCCGCGGTCGTGCCCGACGTGGGTGATCGGGGACGGGAACGGGAGCGGGTGGGGGCCTGGCCCCTGGGGTCTTAGCCCCCAGCCCCTGGCGCAGCGGCCGCGGTGCCGCCGATCGTCATCTCGGCGAGCTTGATGGTCGGGCCGTTGGTCGCGCCGTGGAAGCGCAGGTCGTCACCGATCAGCTCGACGCCCTTGAGCAGGTCGCTGAGGTTGCCGGCGATGGTGACCCCCGCCACCGGGAACGTGGTCACGCCGTTCTCGATCCACAGCCCGAAGGCGCCGATCGAGATGTCGCCGGTTGTCGGATCGGTGCCGAAGCCGATGGTGCCGGTCAGCAGCAGCCCGCGCTCGACCGAGGCCATGATCGCCTCCGGCTTGGCGGTGCCCGCCTTCAAGTAGAGGTTAGTGGTGCCGCCGGCGTTGCCGGTGGACTTCATCCCCAGCTTGCGGCCGTAGTAGGTGTCGAGCAGGTAGCTCTTCAGCACCCCCGCCTCGACCAGCGTGGTGGTGCGGCGAGGCACGCCTTCGCTGTCGAACGGCGCGGTGCTGAAGCCGCGCTTGAGCAGGCCGTCGTCGACGATGGTGACGGTGTCGGCGGCGATCGCGCTACCGAGCTTGTCGACCAGGAAGGACTGCCGGCGGGAGATCGCCTCGCCGGACACCGCCTCGGCCAGGAAGTCGAGCAAGCTGGCCGTCACCGGCGGCTCGACGACCACCGGCACCTTCTGGGTGGAGACCTTGCGCGCGCCGATCAGCCGGGTCACCCGGCGGGCGGCGGTCGTGGCCAGCACTTCGGGCTCGGGCAGCGCTGATCTCATCGGACCGCCCTCGAACCAGCCGTCCTGGAACAGGTTGTCGCCCTCGCCGGCCTGGAAGGCCGCCGAGGCGTAGGCGCCGGTGCTCCGGTAGCTGCCGCGGAAGCCCTTCGAGTTGGCCAGGATGGTGGTCTCGTCGGCAGAGACGAAGGAGGCGCCGAGCGACTTGGTGACGCCCGCCTGCTTGAGGCCGATGGCCTCGGACTTGGTGGCGTAGGCGATCTTCTCCTCGGGCGTGAGCGCCAGGATCGCGGGGTCGAAGATGCCGAGCTCGTTGGCATCGACCGCGACCTTCTCGAGCTGGGGCAGGCCTGCGAACTCGTCCTTGCCGCCGAGCCGGGCGCGCGCCACCGCGTTGGTCACCAGCCGGTCGAGCGTGTCGAGCGAGAGGTCGGACGACGAGGCGTTGGCGGTCCGGCCGTCGACGAAGGCGCGGATCGCCAGCTGTCGGGACCCGGACTCGGTCAGGGTCTCGAGCGCGCCGTCACGGATGCCGGCGCGGAACTGGCTGCCGTCGCCGATCGACACCTCGATCTCGTCGGCGCCCTTCATGATGCCCAGCTTCACCAGACTGTCGGCAAGCGCCATCAGGTCGTTGCTGTCCGTGCTCATGCCCGACCTCCGACCGTCATCTCGCGCACCTTGAAGGTGGGACTGCCGGCCGTCACCGGCGCGGACTGGCCGCCCTTGCCGCAGCTGCCGAGGAACGTGCCCAGGTCATTGCCCACCATCTCGATGTCGTTGAGCATCTGCAGGTTGATTCCGATCAGGGTGGCGGTCTTCACCGGCGCGGTCAGCTTGCCGCCCTCGATCAGGTAGCCGAGGTTGACCGAGAAGGTGAACTTGCCGGTCCCCTGCACCATGCCGCCCTCGTAGCTTGAGGCGTAGAAGCCCTTCTTGACCGAGGCGACGATCTCCTCGGGCGGCGTCTCGCCCTGCGCCAGGAAGGTGTTGTTCATGCGCGGCAGCGGCGGGTTCCGGAACGACTGCCGCCGGCCGTGGCCATTGGACGTGGCGCTGAGCATCCGCGCCGACAGCCGGTCGTGGAGGTAGCCGGTGAGCACTCCCCGCTCGACGAGCATGGCCTTGCCGGTGGCGGTGCCCTCATCGTCGATGTTGAGCGAGCCCCGCGCCTCGGGGATGGTCGCATCGTCGTAGATCGTGACCAGCGGGCTCGCGACCTTCTGGCCCATCCGGTCCCACATGATCGAGGTCTTCTTCCAGACGCCGTCGGCCTCGAAGGGGTGGCCGACTGCCTCGTGGATGACGACGCCGGAGTTCTTGTTGCCGAGCACCACCGGCTGGTCGCCGGGAGCCGGGTAGACCGCGCCGAGCAGGATGATCGCCTCCTCGGCGGCCCGCGTGCCGATCTCCTTGGGGGTGGTGCCGGGGGTCGCATAGAACGCGCGGCCGATCCGGCCGCCGGCGTTGTCGGAGCCGGTGACCCGGACGCCGTCGCTCTCGGCGATGGCGGTCACCCGCATCCGGGCCTGCGGCCGGACGTCGGTCGTCAGCAGGCCCTCGCTGTTGAGGATGGTCACCACCTGGAGCTCGTCGGAGATCTCCGACCGGACCTTGACGATCCGCTTGTCGTGAGCCGCGGCCGCAGCGTAGCCCTCCTTGACGAGGGCGATCCGGTCCGCGAGCGTGCCCTCGGAGAACGGCGTCCGCAGCTGGTAGACCTGGCGGCCCGGCGGCCGCTCGGCGAACGGGGCGACCGCGCCGGCGCTGCCGGACGCCGCGATCGCCGCCGCGGTCAGGGCCGCGCGCCGCATCGCGTCGAGCTCCAGCTGCGAGGTGAAGCCGAAGCCGGTCTGGGGGCCCTTGAGGACGCGGATGCCGATGCCGAGCCGGATGTTCTCGTCCGACTCCTTGATGATGTCGTCCTCCATCTCGACCGCGTTCGAGGTCGAGTACTCGAGGAAGAGGTCGGCGAAGTCGCCGCCCTTGGAGAGCGCGGCCTGGAGGACCTGGCGCAGCATCTCGGCGGTCACGCCGAAGCGCTCCTCGAACAGGCCCAGGCCGGGCGCCGGCAGAGTGGCGGCCGCCAGCCGGTCGGCGAAGAACCCGGAGACCACGTAGGCGCCGGCGCCAGCCCCGGCGAGCACCAGAAACTCACGTCGCTGCAGCTTTCCCATCGCGCGCGTCCCTCCCGTGATCGTCAGGCTACCCCAGCTGCGTGCCGATGAAAACCGGGCCGGCCCCCGGCTGAGGGTCCACCGTGCTGTACGGCGACCCGCACCGCCGAGTTGCAGCGCGCCCTGCCCATGACGCGGTCGGCCGAGTCAGCGAACAGAAAGGTCCGCGTTCTAAATCGTGTGACGTCGGCCGCGCGAGATGCTATGATCGCATCACTTCGGGCATCATTCATGATGCCAATTACCGAGGCGAATGCGATGTCAACGAACCGTACCACAGTGGCATTGCCGGTCGATCTCCTGAGCAGCATCGACGCCGTTGTCCGCAGCGGTCGCGCTGCCAGCCGAAATGCCTTCCTCGCTCACGCCGTGCGTCACGAGCTCGAGAGGCTGCAGCGCGAGGCCATCGACCGGCAGTTCGAGATGATGGCCACGGACGCCCAGTACCAGCGCGAGGCGCGCCGGATCAGCGACGAGTATGCGCGGTCTGACTGGGAGGCGCTGCGGGTCGCCGAGGACGACTCATGAACCGTGGTGAGGTCTACCTCGCGCGCCTCGGCCCGACCGAGGACTCCGAGCAGGCTGGCGTCCGCCCGGTCGTGATCGTCAGCCGCGACGCCATCAACCGCTCGAGCCCGGTGGTCATCGTGGTGCCGTGCACGACGTGGTCAGAGGGCCGCCATCTCTACCCGAGCCAGGTCCCCCTTCACGCGCCGGACGGCGGGCTGCGCGCGGACTCGATTGCGCTGGCGGAGCAGGTCCGCGCCATCTCCAAGGTCCGCCTTACGGACCGCTGGGGGATGCTGGGAGCGGACTCGTTGCGCCGCCTCGAGCGCGCGCTGCTGATCGCGATGGATCTGCCCGGTCAGTTCGACTGACCGGGCAGTCGACGGGGCGCACCGCCGCACGAGCCCCGGTCAGCCGCGCGGGATCCGGTCCGCGTTAGCGGCGAGCCAGCGCTCGAATGAATCCCTTGACTTTGCTCGACTTCGGTGGTCTAGTTGAGGGGCCAGTGATGACCGGGGGAGGGACGTCGGCTGCGCGGCTGCGCCGCGCGATCTGGGCTGGGCGCGAGCCCTTGGCTTGTGTGCTGCTCGTGATCGTCGCTCTCGCTGCGATCGCTGCGCCGGCACATGCCTTCGAGCAGCCGTCTCCCGAGTTGCGCCGGGTCGTCAGTTTCGGTGACTCTGACTGGACCGTCGTCTGGAAGGCGTCGACCTCGGACGACCGCGGCCAGTTCCGTCTCTACAGCGGCCCAGCGCTCGACAGCCTGGAGCTCGTCGACACCCAGCAGGCGACCCGCGGCCTCGCGGGCTACCGCTTCCGCGACGGGCGCAGCGGCGTTCCGGGATGGTACTATCAGCTCCGTTACGTCACCTCGAAGGGCGAGGAGCTGGTCCTCGGCAGCCTCCGGGTCGAGCCGGTCGGGCTGCAGTCGACGCCGGCATCGATTCATCAAGTGGCTCAGGTGAGCACGGCGCTTCCCGCCGCCGCCGCGTGGGAGCTCTCGCTGACCTCGCAGCGACACTCGCCGCCCACCGACGTGGTGGTGGCCGACGCCGCAAGGCCCGAGCCGGACGTACCCCCTCCCCGTTGTCCTCAGCTCGAGGCGTGACAGTCGGACTCTGCTCACGTCCTCGCTGACCATCCGTTTCAGGACCAACTGACTGGCGTCTTGAGGCCGCGAAGAGCGCATCGCCCTCTTCGCATTCGGATGGACCCAAGAACGAGTTGCAGACCTTCGACATCGAATAACGACTGACTGATTGAAATGAGGAGAAAGACCATGAAACGAGTCACGATGATCCTCGCAGTCCTCGCGTTGGTCGGGCTGCTGCCAGCCCAAGCGGCCGGGCCGCAGTTTGCAGCGTCCGGCAGGGTGGAGAACCCGGTCACGGTCGAGCTGCTGCCGCCCCCGGGCGACCCGGTGACCCTGGTGCTCGACGACGGCTCGCGCGACAACGACATCGGGATCGGCGGCGGCTGGGAGATGCTCTGGGTCAACCGCTTCACGCCTGCCCCGACCGAGTTCCCCTTCGACCTGACGGAAGTGCAGGTCTGGTTCAGCTCCGCGGGCATGGTCAACGTCGGCGATGACCTGACCCTGGTCATCTACGAGAACACCACGGGCGGGAATGATCCGGCGGTCGGATCGAACCTGCTGTACGCGCAACCCGTGACGGTGCAGGCTATAGACGCCTGGAACGTCTATACCCTGGTGGCCCCGGTCACGTTCAACGGACCGGGGGACGCGGTGATCGGATTCATCGCGCTGGAGCTGCCGGGGGCGAGCTACTGGCCGGCGTCCATGGACCAGACGACGACGCAGGCGCGCTCGTGGGCGGGCTGGTGGCTCACGCAGCCGCCTCCGAATCCGCCGGTGCTGCCGCCGGACGACTCCTGGATACTGATCGATGATTACTTCCCCGGCAACTGGATGGTCCGCGGCTACGGGACGGTCATCCCGGTCGAGCTGCAGAGCTTCGACATCGAGTAACCGCTCCCGTCGTATAGTGACCCCCGCGCCGCATCCGCGGCGCGGGGTTTTTCTTGCCTCGCTGGTCGAATCCGGTGTTGGGAGGGTTCGGATGGTCTGCAACTCGTGCGTGGGATCGGCGCATCGATGCGCCGTCGTGGCGCTCTTCATGGTGGCGGTGACGGCCGGCGGCCTTGCGGGGTGCACTCGCGCGCCGCAACCGCCCGCCGATGCCGTGGCCGTCTTCGATGGAGGCTGGGTCAGCCGCGAGGAGGTCGCCGCGGCGTCCGGTGGCGAGCGGCCCGGTACGCGGCGCTTGGCGGCGGGCGCCTCCGCGAGCCCGGAGGAGTTGGCGCACTGGATCGCCTGGGAGAAGCTGGTCGCCGAGAGCCGGCGGTCCGCGGTCGAACGCCGGCGGGACTACCAGCTGCGGGCCCGTGAGCTGGAGTGCGGGGAGCTCGTCTCCAGGCTGGTGGCGGAGCTGAGCTCGGCAGTCCAGGTCAGCGACCAGGAGGTCGAGGCCGAGATCGCATCCATGCGCGCCGACCGCGAGGCGAAGGGGACGCGCCTGCAGATCCGTCACCTCTTCCTGCGCGCGTCGGACGAGGTCCCTGCCGAGCTCCGGCAGCAGAAGCTCGCCCTCGCCCAGCGCCTGGTCGGGGAGCTGCGGAGCGGAGCGAGCTTCGAGGAGCTGGCGCAGCGGCACTCGGAGTCGAGCAACGCGCCCAACGGCGGGTTCATCCCGGCGCTGCGGCCCGGCATGACCGATCCCGCCTTCGAGCAGGTCGTGTTCGCGCTCGCGGAGGGACAGGTCAGCGACGTCATCACGACCGCCTCCGGCTACCACATCGTGCTCCTCGAGAAGCGCATCGGACCCGAGCCGGTCAACGAGGCGGGCCTCCGCGAGCAGCTGCCCGATATGCTCCGCTCGCGTAAGGCGGCCCAGGCGAGGGCCGAGCTGGTCGGTCGACTCAGGGAAGCCGAAGCGCCTGACGCGAGGTGGAACGAGGCCGGAGCGATCGATCCCCGCCAGGGTGATGGTGCGATCTTGGAGGTCGGCGACTTCGTCTACACCGCCGACGATCTGAACACCGCTCGCGCGCAAGCCGGGGTCGCCCTGCAGCGCCCCGACCAGATTCGCGCCCTTCTCGACGGCCTGCTCGAGCGCGAGCTGCTCGCGGGCGAGGCGGTTCGTCGCTTCCAGCCGACCCGGCAGGAGCTCGCAGAGCTGCGCGAGCGGTCGGCGGAGGCGGCGCTCGTCGAGCTCGCGGTGCGCGACGAAGAGGCGGCGCTCGAGGCAGCGGTTCCCCTCGCGGACATCGAACGCTTCGCGGCCGAGCAGCCGGGCCAGCTGCAGGTTGCCGCGAGCTACCGGCCACAGGTGATCTTCCTCCCCGACGGCAAGAACGTCTGGGGGACCTTCCGCGCTGCCGAGCGGATGGTGGCCGAGCTGCGGGGCGGCGCCGACTTCGCCGCGATGGCGCGCGAGCGCTCGACCGGCCCGAACGCCGACCTCGGCGGCGATCTCGGATGGCTCACGACCAACCAGATGATGGCCTACGACCTCGAGATGGTGCAGGTCATCGGCACGCTCCAGGCGGGCGAGATCAGCGACCCGATTCGAGTCTCCGACACCAAGCTGAGCACCCAGGTCGGGTCCATGAAGGGCGGCTTCCTGATCGTCAAGCTCCTTGACCGTCGCGAGCCGCACGCGCTCGACCTGACGTCCGATGAGGCCGAGGTCCGCAAGCGCTACTGGAGCGCCAACCGGGCCGAGATCCTGCGACAGCAGCGCGACGAGCGGCTGCTCGACGCGGAGTTCCGGTGGCTCGAGCCGCAGGCCGGTGAGCCTGGGGCAAGCGCGGCGCCTGAGCCCCAGGGATAAGCGCCGCGTACTGCTGGCGTCGACAGGCCAGGAGCCCGCCGGCCGCCCGATCGTCGACAGTGTCGGTCGGCCGTGCGAGGATGGCGCGGTGCGCCGTGCCGTGCCGGCGCGGCGGCTGCTATCTGCCGTGGAGGGCGCCATGAGGTCGATGGTCAGGAGTCGGGCTGCGGTGCTGATCGCTGCGGTGCTGGCGTGCGCCGGCGCGGCACGCGCGCTCGAGCCGCCGACCCGAGAGCAGGTCGCCCAGTACCGGCGGGACGGCAGCCTTTCCTGGCGGGTGGCCGCAGCGAAGGACCTCGGCAACCACCGGATGGCGCCGCAGCTGGCGGCGCGGCTGTCCTCGACCAAGGTCGCGGCTGGGGGGTGGGGCCTGCCGGCGGAGGGAACCCCCAAGGTGCTGGCCCTCCTGATCGCCTTCAGCGACTACCCGGGATGGACCGATCCCACCGCGGTCAACGCCAAGCTCTTCGGCGATGGCGACCCGATGGCCTTCCCGTACGAGAGCCTGCGCAACTTCTACCGGCGCGCGTCCTACCACCTGCTCGATATCGGCGGCAACACCTTGGGCTGGTACACGGCCCCCTACCCGCGCTCGGCGGTCGAGCAGACCACCGCCGGCCG
>PQAJ01000149.1 GCA_003105185.1 Holophagae bacterium | reverse complement strand
GCGGCGGTCCCGGCCAGCCCGAGGGTCGCGAGCGCCACGGCGAGGATCGCGAGGTTCCCGTGCTTCCAGCTCATGGGTCGTCTCCTTGCGGGCGAGGGTCCGGGATCAAGCGGGCGCGCCGCCCCGGTCCCGAGTCGCCGCCAGCACAGTATGCGCGCCGATCACCGCTTGTCGAGGGAGAGGGACCCTGCCGCCCCGCCCTCGCCGCCTACGGCACCGTTGCGGACCAGGCCGAGGTGTCGCCGGACTCGAAACCGTCGCTGAACACGGGCAGCAGCTCGAGCGTGGCGCGGCGCGGCGGCAGCACCACCGGCCGGATGCCGTCGTCGGCGGTGATCAGGAAGACGTCGACGCCGAGTGAGCCGGTCTCGGTGAGGGTCACCTCGTAGCTGCCGTCGCCGAGGTCGACGATGTCGCCGATGGTCGTCACCTGGTCGCTCTCCGGCGCGTGCTCGACGGTGAAGGTCGCGACGCCGTGGCCGAGCAGCGCGCCCTGCCAGTCCCGGAGCTCGACCCGCAGCAGCCACTCGCCGGCGAGCGGGTTGCTGTGAGCGAAGGAGACGGTCGACGCGATCGCGTCGGGCCGGCCGAGCAGGTCGAGCCGGGCGTCTTCGAACAGCGCCTGGAGCTGGTAGACCGGGTCCGGGTCCGAGGCCTGCTGGAAGGCGATGTTGAAGGCCATGAAGTAGTCGCCGTCCGCGCAGCCGGCGGCCGTGCAGGCCGGGTCATCGGTGTCTCCGAAGCGGGAGACCAGCAGGAAGCCGACGTGGGCGGACTTCTCGAAGAATGGCGGCGGCGACCCGCAGCCGGTCGGATTGCCCGGGTCGCATGAGCAGCGGCCGTCGCCGCCCATCGAGCGGGCCGCCTCCATGGCGGCCATCGTCTTCGCGGGCAGGTCGCCGGGGGTGTTGACGAAGGCCTGCTCGGCGAGCGTGATGACCGGGCTGCCGGTGAGCACGTTGCCCTGGATCGCGTAGTGGACGGTGCCGGCGCTGCCGACCACCCCACCGGCGTAGGCCCCGCAGCTCGCGCCGGTGTGGGTGGCCGAGGTCGCGTTGGTTGTCTCGGCGACTCCGTGCTGGTGCTGGGCGGAGGAGGGGAGGGCCATCAGCTGATCCACGATCTCTTGCGCGGTCAGCCCGGCCAGGAACCCGTTCCACATGATGAGGCGCCGCTGGCCGCTCGAGTCAACGTAGGACTGGGCGGCGCCGCCGCCCTTGCCGACCACGATGACCGGCAGGTAGCGCTTGAGGTCGAAGCCGGTGAGGCAGGTCGCCGACGCGACCACGACCTCCTGGGTCTCGGCGTCGGCGGCCACGATCGACCAGGTCGCGCCGGCCGGCCGGGCGGTGAGCGCTGCCAGCGCAGCGAGTGCGCCGAGCAGGTTCACCTGACGCATCGGAATCCCTCCTGCGGGTTCTGGAGCGGGATCAAATCTCGCACAACCCCTACGGCACGGTCGCGCTCCAGGCCGAGGTGTCGCCTGACTCGAAGCCGTCAGAGAAGGGCATCGTGGCCTCCCAGGGAGCTGCGAAGGCGAGGCTGGAGATGTTGATGAAGATTCCGCTCGGCGCTAGCGAGGTCATCGTGCCGGCGGCCGGGTCAAAGAGCTGGAGCTGACTGCCGTCGAGGGAAGCGACGTACATGACATGGCTGGCACGATCCGCGGCACTGCTCGGGTAGTAGCCGGGGCAACCGTGATCCTGAGGCGGCTCCGAGGGGGTGCTCAGGTTGTAGGAGTAGATACTGCCGTCCGCTTGGCAGTAGTAACGCCCGTCCATGACCGAGCTGAAGAGCGCGTACTCGCCGTTCGATAAGGCTCCAACGAAATCGGTGATGGTCCAGGTCGTCAGGTCGATGAGGTGCGCGTTCAGCGTATACAACTCGCCGATCACGTACTGGTGTGAAGCCGGGTCGTAATCGCCCATCACGTTGGTCGTGAACGGGACGTCGAAGGTGTGCCACGTGCCGCCTTGCGTGTAATGCACTGCTGTTCCAAAGGACTCCGTATACAGGAACTCGCCGTCGCGGGTGACCTCCAGATTGCAGTACATGCCGGTCGTGCCCGGCGGAGCGGCCATGACGTACGACCAGGTGTCGCCGCCCGGATCGTAGACCTCGATCTGGGGGGGAGAGTAGAGGTAGGCATAGAGCTCGCCTCCGATGCCAACCGCCATCTGGCAGCCGGTCTCATAGCCGGCGAGGGTCGTCCAGCTGTTGGTGGCCGGGTCGTAGACCATGAAGGTGCTGTTCGGCGTGACCAGGCTGGTCAGGTAGAGCAGGCCTCCGTCACTGCGCTGTGGGGGGGTATCCACCGGGCCGCCCACGGCGGTCGGTCCGGAGGCGCCGGCGGGGCGCTCCATCTCGGTGGCTGGAGGCCCCTGGGCCCATCCGAGTGGGATCAGCAGCGTCAGCGCGAGCGCCGTCGCAGTCGGCACGGCCATGCAGATGACGAGGTGTCTCACGGTGGCGCCCTCCTTGTTGTATTGCCCGAGTGGCCTTCACCATCATTATCGCGCCGGAGAATGGCCTGCGCAAGGTTCAGGTGCAGCAGCACCGTTGACGATCGGCCCTGAGCGGCCTATAGATACATCTCAGAAGCAATCGTCGTGACAGCGGATGGCAGGGGTGAGTGGCGACGGCGATTCGGCCAAAGCGGCCGGATCGGGGAAGGAGGCGCGCCGTGGACCTCAACAACTTCCATCGCAGGACTGTGCTCTCCCTTGTGTGGCTAGCGATCGCGCTGGCGGGTTTGCCTTCGGCTCGCGCACAGGCACCGTCACCCGCCTTGCCGGCCAGTGCGCCGCCGGCGCAGACCGAGATGTTGCCGGACCCCCAGATCGTGATCTGGACCGACGCCCTGCCGAACTATGTTGGCTCGGTTGCACACAACACGATGCACGACGAGTTCATGGTCGGGTGGACGACCCAACAAGACCAGTGGTCGCACGACATCTGGGCGCGGCGGCTGCGGCCGGACGG
>PQAJ01000148.1 GCA_003105185.1 Holophagae bacterium | reverse complement strand
AACAGCAGGTTGACCTGAGCGCCGGTGTCCTGGAAGTCCGACGAGAAGAAGTCGATCCCCACCAGCGGGACCGGGTAGTCCTGGGTCTCGTCCCAGTAGACGCCGCCGAGCGCGAACCAGCGGTTGGGGTCGTCGCGCTCGCGGACGACCCGGGTGCCGTCGTCGTTGCGGTCGAGGTAGCGCAGGCCGTCCGGCGTGTCGCGCAGCATCGTGTCGGGCGAGGCGTGGGCGGCGGCGAGCCGCTCCGCGTAGCCGTCGGCGTTGATCCGGATGTCGGTGAGCACGCTCTCCTTCTCGACCTGGACCGCGGTGTTGAGGATCGACTGCAGCTCCTGGGCGTTGACCCGGGTCGGCAGGAAGTAGCTCGCGGGGTCCCAGGGCGCCGGGTTGCCAGCGGCGTCGACCGGCTCGGTCAGAGTCGTCTGCTCGTTGGAGATGACGTCGCCGGCGAGCCCGAGCTGGAGGGCGCGGGTCTTGACCCGCGCGAACAGCTCGCGGTCGATCCAGACCGTGCCCTTCCAGAGGTGGGCGCCCTCGACCGCCGCCGCCGGTTCGAACTCCACCACCCAGCAGTCGCGGCCGTTGACGGTGTCGGTGCCGCGCAGGCGGTAGCGGTACTCGCGGTCGAGGTGGATCTCGAGCGGCCGCGCCGCCGCCCGCGCCGGCTGCAGCAGCGGCAGCTTCGGGATCTGGCCCCGCCAGAGCACGCCGTTGACCAGGAAGCGCTGCCACACCCAGTCGAAGCCCTCGCCGCGGCGGTAGAAGTACGGCCCGGAGAAGCTCGCCTCGATGACCTGGATGCCCTCGCCCGGCCGGTAGCGGAAGTGCTGGGTGTAGGTCGCCTCGTAGTGGTGCAGGCGCCGGTCCTGCGCGTCCTCGAACGCCTGCAGCCGGCGCAGGATCTCCTCGACCGGCAGCTCGCGGACCTCCGACACGTCGACGCGCTCGGCGAAGCCGCCGAGCTCGGCCGCGCTCGGCCGCTCGAGCCGCAGCACCGCCACCGGGGCGGCGCCCCCCACCTCGACCATGAAGCCGCCGGGCACGCTCCCGGAGACGACCCGCTCGGGCGAGCCGTCGGCCGCGACCCGCACCGGGTTGCGCAGGCTGCGGTCGGAGAAGGTGAAGGGGGTCGGACCCTCGACCTCACCCCGGTCGACGATCACCGACAGGCCGAGGTCCTCGGCGCGCACGAAGGCCCAGCCGCCGGCGCCGCCGGTGGGCGTCGAGTAGGGGTCGTAGGCGAGGTCGCCGGAGAACTCGCGGGCGGCCAGCAGCAGCGGCGCCAGGTCCACAGCGGCGAGCGCACCGGCGTCCGCCCGGAAGAACGACACGGTGGCGCCGGCAGCGGTCGCACGCGCGGCCTCGGGCAGGGCGCGCCACGGGTCCGCCGGCAGCTCGCCGGCGCAGTGCGCCAGCCGGCGTCCGGGGTCGATGTCGGCGGCCAGCTCGACCGCCGCTGCCAGGTCTTCGCCGCTCCGCTCGCCGACGTCGAGCCCGTCCAGGTAGGCGGCGACGTCGGCCGCGTACAGCTCCTCGAGCAGCGTCCGGTCGGCGGGGACGACCCCGGTGAGGACGCGCGCCTCGGGCTGCGCACCGGTGACCGCCACCGACGCCCGCTTGAGGAGGAAGGCGTAGTCACGCATCGCCTCGGCGCTGTCGAGCGGCTGCTCCCAGGCGATCTCGCAGTGCAGCGACGCCGGCGCGGCAGCGGCCAGCCGGGCCGTCTCCTCGAGCTCCCGGGCGAGCTCGCCGGCGTGGTCGGCGATCGGCATCGGCACCCGGAATGACAGCACCAGCCACGGTGTGGCTCCGGCGGCCGCCACCCTCCCGGCGAGATCCGCATCGGCCGTGCCGTCGAGCGGGACCCGCCAGCGCAGGTAGAGGCGGGCGCCCTCACCGAGCGGGGCCGACTCGCCGAGCAGGCGGACCACCGGCCCGGGATCGTCCACGTCGAGCCCGAGGCAGGGCGCGCACGGCGGCGTCTGCGCCGACGCCGCCACCGCTGTGAGCAGGATCAGGATGGCAGCCAGCCTCGCCGCCGTGCCCGCAGCCGAGCCCACCGGCCGCTTCAGGTCGCCACTGACCACGGCTCGTGCTCCCCCCAGCGGCATCGGCAGGCGTGGACTCAATGGCTTTCGGGCTCTCCGGGCAGTGGTTTGACCTGCAGGCGCTCGCCCCCCTCCTCGGCGACGCGCCGGTACCAGTCTTCGGGGTAGCCTGGGTGGGTGACCTCGCCGGTCGGAGTCTTGACGTTGCCGTCGAGGTACTTGACCAGCAGCTGCTCGCCGAGTGATCGCCAGCGGCGGTGGAGCTCCTCGCCGAGGCGAACGCTGTAGTCGGTCAGGTAGTCGACGGCGAGCCGCGGCGAACGCTCGTGGAGCGCGAGCGCGGCTGCCTCGATCTCGGGCTGGTCGGTGAGGTAGCGGCCCTCGAGCTCCTGCTGCACGGCCTGCACGTCCTGGATCATGTCCGAGTACCGCGAGTAGCTGTAGTTGGCGACCCAGTTGAAGACCCAGAAGCCGGAGTCCCAGGTGAAGTCGGTGAGCGAGCCGTTGCCCTTGGCGAAGGCGGCCGGCACCTCGCGCACGCCGCAGTAGACCGGAAAGTAGACCGTGCTCGCGGTGTCGTCGACCCCGAACCAGAACACGCCGCCGATTGGGTCCGGGAGCCCCGACCGCGACTGGGCCACGAACGAGAAGCCCGTCTGCTGGGTCGACACCGCGCGCTCAAAAAGGTACTCGACGCCGTCCACCTTCCAGGTCATCGGCCGCCACCGGTAGGGCAGGTGATAAGGCCCCGCCCCGACGTCGGTCGTCATGTCGAAGGGGGTCCCCTCGAAGTGGTCGCGCATCAGGCGCATCACGTCGCGCACGCCGAGCTTGCGGTCGGGCTTGATCCACAGCGGCAGCGGCTCGGCGGTGGCGTCGCCCGCGGCCCAATCGGGGGAGATGCCGAGCGACGGCGCCGTCCGGTGGAACATGCACCACACCCGGGCCTCGCAGAAGCGCAGACCGCCGAAGGTGAGCGGCGCGTAGGCGTCGGCGAAGCTGAAGGATGAGTCCGGCCCCTCGAAGTAGCCCCTCTCCCGGGCGAATGTGATCACGTCCGGCGAGAAGAGGCAGTTGGCCGGGTCGTCGAACGGGAACTGGCGGATCCGCGACTGGTTGGCGTGGGCCGAGATGTAGCCGTCCGGAACCCGGCGCGCGACCCAGACCGCGCCCGGGTTGTCCTTCCCCTTGCCGATGATCTCGAGGATCCAGGCCTCGTCCGGGTCCGAGATCGACAATGACTCGCCGGTCGAGGCGTAGCCGTACTCGGCGACCACGTCGGCGATCACCTCGATCGCCTCGCGCGCCGTCTTTGCCCGCTCCAGCGCGATGAACATCAGGCTGCCGTAGTCGACGAGGCCGGAGCCCGCGAGCTCCTCGCGGCCGCCGAAGGTGGTCTCACCGACCGCTACCTGGTGCTGGTTCATGTTGCCGACTACCGAGTAGGTGACCGGCGCCTGGCGGATCTGGCCCAGGTACTTGCCGCTGTCCCACTCGATCACCTCGCGCATCGCGCCCGGCAGGTGGACTCCAGGTGGGATGTAGCTGAGCTCGCCGTAGAAGTTGTGGGCGTCCGCGGCGTAGGTGATCATTACCGAGCCGTCGGCCGAGGCGCCCTTGGTGATCAGGAAGTTGGTGCACGCGGCGGCCGACCGGGCGATCCCGAGCCATGCCGCGGCCACCGCCATCGAACACGCCACCATCCGTCGAGTCACGGTCATGCGACTGCCTCCAGCCCCAGGCGGGGACGCACCATTCTACGGTGTCCGGCAAGCTGGAGATGGCTCCTCGCGGATCCGGGTTCGGGCTTCGGGCCGCGACGCCCATCGTCGCGGTCGTCGGCCCCGGCCTGCTCAGGAGGGCAGGCGAGGGCTGAGCTCCTATCACCGTCCCGCAGCCAACCGCCCACCACGACGCCCGGACGGAGCGGCCGCCTCAGGAGGTCGGGCTCGGAGCCGCCGCCGGGTCGCCCTCGCCGAGCGATCCGAGGTCGAGGGATCCCGAGCGCTCCACCACGTGCTTGTGGGTGCCGAACGAGCCCTGGCTGTACAGCGCCCCGCGGACGCCGTAGCTGAGCGAGTCCTGCTCGAGCAGCGCCGGGATCCGGGTGATCACCGACGCAGTATTGACGTGCACCGTCATGTCGATCACGGTCGAGGAGAAGCCCGCCACCGCGAACGCCTGCGAGGTCATGGCAGTGCCGATCTTGCGGTCGTCGAGGAGCAGCCTCAGCGATCCGCCGGTGAACTGCAGCGGGTCCGGGTTGGGGTTGCTGACCCGGATCTTCGCGAGCAAGGTCGCCTCGAACAGGGTGATGTCCTGGACCTCGAGGTCGACCAGGTTGACGCCCAGCGGCTCCATCGGTTCGAGCGAGGCGCAGCCGAGCGCGGCGACGAGCAGGCCCCAGAGCACGCCGGCCGCCGCCAAGCGGCCACTGATCCGGTGGACGTCACGCAGCGTGCGACTCGGGTGTCCCATCTCGTGCCTCCATTCGCGCGGGTAGCTCTCGCCGGACCGGCGGTCGACACGCC
>PQAJ01000147.1 GCA_003105185.1 Holophagae bacterium | reverse complement strand
GACCGGCATCTAGGGCAGCAGGGCGTCGCGGATGGCGACGCGCTTGCCGCCGAGGCGCGGCGCCACCTCGAGCCGATCCTCGAGGCCGCAACGCTGCCCGAGCGCCTGGACGCGGTCGTGGCGATGGTGCGCTGGACGCGCGACGGATGGGACGATCCGGCGAGCCCGCCGGGCCGCCGTTTCTGGTCGCGGCGGCGGGGCGGCCGGCTGGACGCGGCGCTCGCGCTGCTCGAGACTGACCATGAGCTGCGCCGCCGCTACCAGGATGCCATCCGCTCGCTGCTCGAGGAGGGAGACGCCACCAACGTCTTCGGGCACGCCGGGATCCCCAGCGAGCGCGGGTTCCTGGCCGAGCTCGGCGGGCGGATCATGGACCGGGTGCTGCCGCGGCCGCGCAACGACCGTGACCTCGCCACCCTGTTGCGCCGCCTGTTCCGGTCAGAGTCCGATGTCGATCGCTTCGACCGGATCCCCGAGCCGCTGTTCGAGCGCTTCGTCCGCCTCCACTCGCTGGCCGATCATCCGGAGGTCGGGGCCGGGCTCCGCCGCTCCTTCGCCGACGGCTTCCGGCTGCTCGCCACCTGGACGAAGTCGCAGGGGCTGTCGCCCAAGCTGCGTAAGCGCAGCCGGCCCTGCGAGGTGACGGCGTCGCCCTTCCACCGCATCGCCCAGCTCAGCGAGTCCGTCGTGGATCGCTGGCTCGCCGGCGAGGCCCTCGCCGATCAGGCCGAGGCGTGGCGGCGGGAGAGCGAGCGCTGCCGCGAGGAGATGGCCGAGATCCACCGGCAGATCGAGCGCGAGGGCGTCAGCACCCACGTGGTCTACGGCATGGAGCTGATCGAGCGCTGCCTGGCACGCATGGCGATGATGCTCGACATCATGGTCGCGCCGGGCGAGCGGGAGGCAGCGGTCGCCCTGCACCGTCTGTTGGCCCGGCTCGCGAGCTCGGTGCATGACGACCGCAGCGTCCGCCACCTGACCTGGTGGACGACCCATCTGCTGCAGCGCCGCATCGTCGAGCGCTCGGGGCGCACCGGCGAGCACTACATCGCGAACACCCGCAGCGAGTACCGGCACATCTGGCTGGCCGCCGCCGGGGGCGGCCTGCTCACGGTCGGCACCGCGGCAATCAAGACCGCGCTCTCGGGGTGGCACGCGCCGGACTTCGTGCACGGCCTCCTCTACGGCCTCAACTACGCCGTGAGCTTCCTCCTGATGCAGCGCTTCGGCTTGATCCTCGCCACCAAGCAGCCGGCCATGACCGGGGCCGCGCTGGCCGCCATCGTGCGCGAGCGCCGCGGCGAGGACCGGGCGCACGAGATCACCGAGTACGCGGCGCGGATCACCCGCTCGCAGCTCGCTGCCGTGATCGCCAACCTGATGGCGGTCAGCGCCGGGTCGGTCGGCTTTGTTTTCCTGTGGAGCGCGCTGCTCGACCGGCCGTTCCTCGGTGAGGCGGCGGCGGCGAAGGTCTACACGGCGCTCAGCCCGGTCAACTCCCTGACCGTGTTCTACGCCGCGCTCACCGGCGCGATCCTGTGGCTCGCGAGCGTGATCGGCGGCTGGTTCGACAACTTCTGCGCCTACCACCGGTTGCCGCTGGCGATCGCGCAGCACCCGGCGGGCGAGCGTCTCGGCCGCGAGCGGATGGCGCGCTGGGGCGAGGCGCTCGCCCGCGACGGCGCCGGCTGGGCGACCAACATCTCGCTCGGCTTCATGCTCGGCATGACGCCGGCGATCGGCCACTTCCTCGGCGCGCCGCTCGACGTCCGCCACGTCACGCTCAACAGCGGCGTGCTGTCGCTGGCAAGCGCCTCGCTCGGACGGGGCTGGTTCAACGAGGGGATGTTCCTGCGCGGCATCGCCGGCGTCGCGGTGATGTTCGTGCTCAACCTCTCGGTGAGCTTCGTGCTCGCGCTGGTGACCGCCGCGCGCGCCTACGAGCTGCCGCCGGAGGGGGTGAGGGCGCTGCTGCGGACCCTCTACCGGCGCTTCGTCACCGCGCCGCGCGACTTCCTCATTCCGCCCCGCCGCGACCCGCCACCGCTGACGCCCCTCGGAACCGACGGCCGCTGATCGGCAGACATGGCCGGTCGAATCTGTCCCGCGTCACTCGCCGGTCCGCTCAACTCCAGGTGGCGACGAGCGCTCTTGTTCGTCGTCGCCGTGCCTGCTCGCGCGCCCGCTGATGCACCGCGCCGCACCCAAGCGGGTCGTGCACCCTAGCGCTCCAGCGCCTGCTGCCAGTTCAGGGTCACGGTGATGCTGGGGGCGTCCGTTCCCTCCGCGGGGACCACGGCCAGGAAGCGGCTCAGGTCGCTGGTGGCCGTCAGGCCGGTGAGGTCCGGCCGCGCGGTGAAGAGCAGACGGGGCTGCCCGGCCTTGAACGTCGGGGCCGTCTCGACCTCGACGGAGTACACCGGACCATAGGCGGAGTAGAACTGACCCGCGGTCCAGTAGATCAGCTCCCTGCCGTCCTTCGACCACTGCACGCCGCTTCCGCCCGAGCTCGAGATCCGGTACTTCTCCCCCGGCTCGGAAAAGGAGCGGACGTAGATCTCCTGGGTGCCCGTCTCGTCCGAGTCGTAGGCGAGCCAGCGCCCATCGGGGGAGATCGCAGCCAGACTCTCGTTGAAAGGAGTGCGAAGGTGCGGCACAGGCTTGCGGTCACCCTCGAGTGGCATCAGCCAGAGGTCATACTGGCTGCCTTCGACGATCTGGGCGAAAACGAGGTGCTTGCCGTCCGGCGTCCACGCCACTGGGGTCTTGAAGATCACGCTGGATTGGACCAGAGGTTCCGGCTGCCCCGCACCGCTCGCGAGCACAGCGTAGATGTCGGCGATGCCAGACCGGTCGCACTCGAAAGCCGCCCGGCGGCCGTCAGGTGACCAGACGACAGCGAGCCCGATTCCCCCGCCAGCCTCGACCGAGCCGTCGAACGTGAGACGGGTCGTCACCGCCCGCTGCAGGTCCACCATCCACAGGTCAAAGCTGGTGGGGGAGTTGGCTTTCGTCACGATTGCCCGCCGGTCATCCGGGGAAAGCGATGGGCTCCCATAGCTGCCGGGTGGAATGGGGATCGTGCCGAGTGCCCGGCCTGAGCGGTCAAGCCACACCAACCGCGTGTCTCGAGGAGTGGTTGCGGTGGTGACGAGGGCGCCGTTCGCCGACGCGGAAAGGAGAGCCGCACCCTCGGTTACCGAGGTCGGCGCGGCGACACCGAGCAGTGTCTCACCGCCTACTGGCTGCAACCTCTCAGCGTCGAATTGCTGGGCCACCAGGCGGTCGCCGGCAGCGAAGATGAGATAGCCCGGCTCGGCATAGATCGGCGCCGAGCCCGCTGACATAACACGGGTGGGCTCCTTTCCATCCGGCGTGCCAGCATAGACGTCAAACCGGTCGCCCTTTCGCGGCAGGGCGACGTAGAGGAAGTGTCTGCCGTCGGGAAGGAAGTGCGGGAACCGGAGCCCGGTCTCACCCCGCGCCGCATCCGGCCTGGCGACCTCGACCGCCGCCCCGCCGTTGGCCGAGACCTTCAGGATGGGGCCCAGGGTGGAGGGCGCGAAGACGATGACGCCATTCCTGTTCCACGATCCGCCGCGCCCGTACGGCGCGTCGCAGATCACCTCCGGCGAGCCGCCGCTCGCCGCCACCTTGCGGAGCTTGCCCTCGGCGAAGAAGCCAACGAAGCGGCTGTCAGGGGACCAAAACGGCGTGAACGCGTTTTCGGTTCCTGGCAGCACCTGCACCGAGAGATCCTCCAGCGACCGAAGGTAGAGCCTCACGCTGCCGGCGGTATCGACGCCCGCGAAGACGATTTGCCGCCCATCGGGTGAGATCGCGGCCGAATGGGCATCGGTCACGACAGTCACTCCGGCAGGCCCGGTCACGGCGAACTTCATGGGCTGAGGCTGAGGAGGCTGGCGTAGGAGCCGGGGCGTCACGAAGGCGCCGATCGCGACCAGCGCGAACACGGCGGCAGCACTCCAGGCGAGGCGCTGGCCGGTCCACCTCGGCGCCCCACGACCAGCCCCGGGCGCTTCCACGCGAGCACCGCCGGTCGTGGAGCTCGCCAGCCCTTCGAGAGCGAACGCCAGATCGCCCGCCGACTGCCAGCGTTCGTCCGGGTCTTTCTCGAGGCAGCGGGTGACGATCCGGTCGAGGGCCGGCGGGGTCAGCGGCTGCAGCTCCGACATCGGCCGCGGCGACTCCTTGAGCACCGACGCGATCACGCTCGCCTGGCTCGCGCCGGCAAACGCCCGCTTCCCCGTCGCCATCTCGTAGAGCACGCACCCCAGCGCCCACAGGTCCGACCGGGCGTCCACCTCCCGCCCCTCGAGCTGCTCC
>PQAJ01000146.1 GCA_003105185.1 Holophagae bacterium | reverse complement strand
GCGCAGGCATCCTGCCTGCGTCATCCAGCCTGAAATCTGAGCGCCGCGGTGCAGCCTGGAAGGCCGCAGCTACACCGTGCCTTGCAGGGCTTCCAGCCTGCCGTCTGGCATCGTGACTGGAGCTCCTTCAATGAAAGAGCGGGCCCGAAGGCCCGCTCGTCGTGTTTCGGATGGCGACCGACTAGTCGACTGCGAAGTAGGTCCAGTCGACGGCGAAGTTGTCGGTCAGCGCCACCGCCACCGCCTGGTAGATGCCGGGCGGGTAACCGGAGGTGTCGAGGTTGTAGTGGTACGGCGTGTTCGGGCTGGAGGGGTTGCCGAAGATGGACCCCTCGACCGAGGAGCTGGTGGACACCGGCATCTTCGGGACGAACACCGGCTCCCCCTGCCCGTCGAAGACCTGGGCGATCGACAGGAGGGCGCGGGCTTGGGCGACGTAGCCGTAGGGAGACGTGGAGCAGACGTCGATGTCCTCGCAGGTCCTGCCGTCGTCGGGGAGGGCCGCGACCCGGAACTTGAGCGGCACCGCGCTGCCCGAGTTGAAGGTCGGCAGCCCGAGGAACGGGTCGACCGGGTCGAGCATGAGGACGTTCGGCAGCGGGCTCTCCCAGCCGCAGAAGCAGCCCGGCGTGTTGTCGAAGGTGATGCTGTCCTGGGCCAGCGAGATGTCGGCGAAGAAGTACTCCGAGAAGTCGCTCGTGCTGCGGCTGCCCTCGATGCGGCCGTCCTCAGGGAAGACGCCGTTGAACGGGAAGAACGAGTCGAGAGTGATGATCTCGCAGTAGGTGTTCGGGTCGAGCGGGTCGGCGTCGCAGACGTCCGTGCCCTCAGGAATCACGCAGCGGACGATGCGCGGGTTCTTGACCAGGGGGGTGTAGGCCGAGATGGCGTGCCCGATCCCGGGGTCGCAGACGCCCGAGGCCTTGGTCACGTGGTAGAGCTGGGCGACGCCGCCGTCGCCGGCGTAGGTCACCGGAGCTCCGGTCGCCGTGATCTCGCCGTTGGGATCGTTGGGGTCGGAGGTCAGGAAGCCGCCGCTGATGAGACGCGCGAGGCACTCGGGGCGGGTTTCTGACGCCTCGATGGTCGGGGTGCATCCGGCCACGTTGACCTCATACGCGTGGTCCTTGAAGCTGAAGAAGTAGTCGGTCTGCACGCCCGGCGGGGGCGTGTCCAGGGTCGCGCTGCGGGCAGTGCGCGGCACCGCGACGCCGGACATGCCGGGAATCCAGGTCGGCCGCTCGAAGGTGATGATCGCCGCCGGAACCGTGCAGCCGTCGTTCGAGTAGTCGACCCGCCAGAGGGTCGCGGCCTGCTTGGAGGTCGACGCCACGTAGAGCACGTCGTCGGCCGTGAACTGCAGGAACTGGGGCTTCTGGCCGCCGAACGCGAGGGTCGAGCAGGGGGCGGCGCCGAAGCTGCGCACCTCGGTGCCGGTGGCGACGAAGAGGGTCCCGTTGCCGGAGCGGGCGATGCCGATCGGGCTCGTCAGCCCGGAGTACGCGATCGTCGCCCCGGGGCTGAGCGGCGAGTCGAAGCGGAAGATCGGGTCGAAGGGCAGCGACCAGATGGCGCCGCCGTTGGCGTCGGCGAACAGGAGATGACCCGGCGCGGCCTGGGTGATGCCCTGGCCGTTGAAGCCCGCAGGGACATCCGAGGCCGGCACCCTGGTGATCAGCGTGGCGGGACCGGCGTCGGGTGACAGCGGCACCAGGTTCGAGTACTCCCAGACCGCGGTCGAGCTCCCCCGGTCGGTCAGGAAGAGGTCGCCCTTGTCGCTGAACCAGCCGCACTGGGGGTAGCGGGGACCGCCGGCGGTCCGCTGGTAGATCGTCGTCACGGTGGCGCTGGTGTAGGGGAACCCCCCGGGGGGGGCCACCGCGGGATCGAAGCGGAACACCAGACCGCTGTCCGGCGCGCAGGCGTAGAGCAGGTCGTCCGGCCCCACGACCAGATCCTGAACCGCGATCCTCCGCTGCTCGAAGACCACCTGGTAACTGCTGCCGTTGACGACCTTCACGATCTGTCCGGCCGCGGGGTTGCTCACGTAGACGTGCGGCGCTCCCGTCGTCTGCGCGAACGCCGCCGAGCCGGTGCCGAGCAGCAGCACGGCCGCAGCAGCAACAACTGTGTTTCTCAGACGCATGTCCAACCTCCCACGAAGTGATCGCCGAGCCTGGGGGCAGCCACGGTGCCCTCCACGATGCGCGGCGCGAACCGGCTGGCGGTCCTGCTGTTGTCCCGTAGCGGGGATCGCGACGCAGACGAACGGATTGACGAGTTCGTGAAGCACGATGGCCGATGTTAGCAACTGCGACCCAGTCTCGTCAAGAGGGGTTGACGGAATTCGTGCGGATCCCTCGCTGCCGGGTCCGAGGTAGGATGGGCCACCCCCGAAGCCAGGAGGTGAAACCGTGGCCGGACCCGAGCAACCGTTCCCATCCTCCGAGGAGACCATGGCGGCCTTCGCCCGGCACCTGTCGGCGGGCAAGGTGGAGCTCTACCGCTCGCTCGGCCTCGGGCTGGTGATGGGGCGCCGCGACGGCATCCGCTTCTGGGATGCCTACTCCGGCCGGTCGTGGATCAACTGCCACTGCAACGGCGGCGTCTTCAACCTCGGTCACCGCCACCCACGGGTGGTGGCCGCGCTGCGCGCCGCCCTCGATGAGCTCGACGTCGGCAACCACCACCTGATCTCCGGCTTCCGCGCCGCCCTCGCGTCGCGGCTCTCCGCGACGACCGGGGGACGGCTGCCCGGGGTGGTCTTCGCACCGGGCGGCGGCGAGGTCATCGACATCGCGATCAAGACCGCTCGCGGCGCCACCGGCCGGCAGCGGGTGGTGTCGGCACGGGGGGGCTACCACGGCCACACCGGCCTCGCCCTGGCCGCCGGCGACCCCGAGTACCGCGATCCCTTCGGGCCGAACCTCCCCGGCTTCGTGCAGGTGCCGTTCGGCGACCTCGACGCGCTCGCCGCGGTCGTCGACCACGACACCGCGGCCGTGCTGCTCGAGCCGATCCCGGCCACCCTCGGCATGCCGCTGCCGCCGCCGGGATATTTGGCGTCGGCCGCCGCGCTGTGCCGCGAGTGGGGCGYCAAGCTGATCCTGGACGAGGTCCAGACCGGKCTCGGCCGCACCGGCCGGATGTGGTGCGCGCACTGGGAGGGCGTCGAGCCCGATGCCCTGGTCACCGGGAARGGCCTCGGCGGCGGCCTCTACCCGATGGCGGCGGTGCTGCTGAGCGCCGAGCTCCACCAGGTCTTCCACCGCCACCCCTTCGTGCACATCGCCACCTTCGGCGGCGCCGAGCTCGGCTGCGTGACCGCCCTCGCGGTGCTCGACGTGGTCGAGGAGGATGGCTTCCTCGAGCGGGTGGGCGACCTCTCCGAGCGCTTCGGCGAGGCCTTCGCCGGCCTGCCCTGCACGCTTCGCCGACGCGGGCTCATGATGGGCCTCGTCTTCCCCGACCCGGCCGCCGCCATGGCCGGCGCCGCGGCGCTGTTCGAGGCCGGGGTGTTTGTGGTGTGGGCCAACAACGACCGACGGGTGCTGCAGTTCCTGCCGCCGCTGATCCTCAGCGACGACGAGGCCGGGGAGCTGATCGGCCGCGTCATCGGAGCATTCTCATGATGACGGTTTCCGCACCCAGTTCATTGGAGGGCGTCGGGAAGAGTGCGCGTCGTGCGGGCGTGCCACTCCTGACACTCTTCGGGGGGAGGTCTTCCGCAATCTCCCAAGGGCTGTGGGTCCCGAAAGTGTCAGGGGTGGCTCCGTCGGGGAGTGCAACCAGAGCAGGGCGCGCTGATGAATGACGATCTTCGCGAGCTCGAGGCCACGATCGACCGCGCCCTCGCCACCGGCGACGCCTCGGCGCTCGAGGTGGTGGGCTACGGTGAGATCACGCTGGTCGTCAAGTGGACCGTGCACGGCCGGACGCTCGCGTGCAAGCGGCTGCCCGGCCTCGCGGACGACGCGGCGTTCGCCGCCTACCGGGAGTGCGTGGCCGGCTACATCGCGCGCCTGGCCGAGCGGGGGGTGGTCGTTCCCGATACCGCGGTCGAGGCGGTGCCGCGCGGCGATGGGACGGTCACCGCGTACTGCGTGCAGCCGGTGCTGCCGGCGCAGTCGTTGCTGCCGAGGTACCTCCAGGGCGCCGGCCCGAGTGAGGTACGCGGGGTCGTCGCGGCGCTGGTCGATCAGATCGCCGGCTGCATCGACCACCGGCTCGGGCTCGACGCCCAGCTCTCGAACTGGGCTTGGGTCGGCGACGGGCTGCGCTTCCTCGACATCTCGACGCCGTTCGTGCGCGACGAGCGCGGCCGCGAGTCGTTCGACGTCGAGCTCCACCTGGCGTCGGTGCCGTGGGCGCTGCGCGGCGCGGTGCGGCGCTTCGCGCTCGGCGCCATCCTCGACAAGTACTACGAGGTCCGCGGCGCCCTGCTCGACCTGGCCGGCAACCTCCACAAGGAGCGGTTGGCGCAGCTCCTGCCGGACTTCCTGGAGGCCGCGAACCGGGTCGTCGCGCCGGCGATCACGGCCGGCGAGGCGGACCGCTACTACCGCGACGACGCCCGCATGTGGGAGCTCCTGCAGCGGCTGCGGCGCGCCGACCGCTGGTGGCAGCGCACCGTGCGCCGGCGGCCGTACCCGTTCCTGCTGCCGGGCGCCATCGCGCGCTGAGCCCTGGTGGTTCCATCGGCGGTGGCCGCGGACCCGGAAGCGGGCGGAGGTGCCAGCCCCCGACCCCTGCCCCCCAACCCCTCGATTCTTCGCCTCGCACGCACGGCGCGCAGGCCTCAAGATCGGTTCATAATGGATCCACCATGTGCGACACCATCGTCATCGTCCGGCCCGAGGGCGTGCTGTTCGCCAAGAACTCGGATCGCGACGCCAACGAGGCCCAGCTGCTCGGCTGGCGGCCGCCGCGCGAGCACTCGCCGGCGGAGAAGGTGCGCTGCACCTGGATCGAGATCCCGCAGGTCGAGCGCACCCACGGCGTGCTGCTGAGCCGGCCGTTCTGGATGTGGGGCGCCGAGATGGGGGCCAACCAGCACGGCGTGGCGATCGGCAACGAGGCCGTGTTCACGACCCGGGCGCCCGAAGAGACCGGGCTCACCGGCATGGACCTGGTGCGGCTCGGCCTCGAGCGAGGGGCGTCGGCGCGGCAGGCGGCCGACGTGATCGTCGAGCTGCTGGAGCGGCACGGCCAGGGCGGCGGCTGCGGCCACGAGCAGCGCGGCTTCCGCTACCACTCGAGCTTCCTCGTCGCGGACCCTCGCGCGGCCTTCGTGCTCGAGACCGCCGGCCGCGAGTGGGCGGTGGAGGAGGTGAGCGGCGTCCGCACCATTTCCAGCGGCCTCACTATCGAGGGCTTCGCCGAGCGCCACTCCGACCGGATCAAGACCTGGGGCAGCCGCTGCCGGATCCGCCAGCGCCTCACCGAGGACGGGGCGCGGCGCGCCCAGGGAGTCGGCGATCTGATGGCAATCCTGCGCTCCCATGGCGAAGGCGGCGCGGGGCCGGCCTACGACCTCCTGACCGGCGGCCTGGCGGCGCCGTGCGTTCATCCCGGCGGCCTGGCGGCGGGCTCGCAGACTACGGCCTCCTGGGTCGCCGACCTGCGCCGTGACGGCGCCCGGCACTGGGTCACCGCGACCGCGGCGCCCTGCACTGGTCTGTTCAAGCCGGTACGGTCCGGTGAGGCCCTCGATCTCGGCCCGACCCCGACCGACGTGGCCGATCCGGTCAGCCTGTGGTGGCGCCACGAGCGGCTGCACCGGCGGGTGCTGCGCAACCCAGGGCTGCTGCTGCCACTGTTCACCGGGGAGCGGGACGAGGTGGAGCGGCGATGGCTCGCCTCGCCGCCCGCACCGGCCGAGGCCTTTGCCGAGGGTGACCGCCTGCTCGCCGAATGGACCGCCGCGGTGGCGGCCGCGGAGGTGCCGGATGCCCGGCCCATGAGGGTGCGCCGCTTCTGGCGGCGGCGAGACCGCCTCGCTAACCTTTCCTGAGTCCAGCGTGCGGACGAGGATCTGGTATCTGGGATCTCGGGGAGGGGGCCCCTGCGCGTGCAGGGAAGTGGAAGCGGAAGCGGACCGGGCCCCAGTTATTGAGGCGGAATTGGGTGCTACCAGCCGCCGGTGGCGCCGCCGCCGCCGAAGCTGCCGCCGCCGCCGCTGAAGCCGCCGCCGAAGCTGCCGCCGCCGCCCCGCCAGCTCGTCCCGCCGACCCATGGGATGCCGCCGCGCCCGCCCATCGAACGCCGGCCCGGGGAGCGCGACGCCTTCGGCCAGACCGCCCTGAGGATCGGGAACACGAGCAGCCAGGCGAGGGCGGCGATGCCCCCGGCCAGCGTCCCTGCGAAGACCGTCGGCACGATGAAGAAGAAGGGGGCGAGCATCAGGTAGAGGATCCAGCCGGCCGGGCCACGCGTGGCGAGGGCCGCGTTGATGAATGGCAGCCCGAAGAGCGCGACCAGGGCCAGCGTGAGGAGGCCGGATAACCCGCCCTCCGGGGCGTTCCGTGGCCGCCCCTCCGGGAGTTCGATGGGCTCTCCGCGGACCCTGGCCGCGATCGCGTCGATCGCGGCGCCGACCCCGCCGTCGAAGTCGCCGGCGCGAAAGCGGGGCGTCATCAGGCCGCTGATGATGCGGCCGCTCTCGACATCGGTGAGAGCGCCCTCGAGGCCGTACCCGACCTCGATCCGCACCAGCCGCTCGTCACGGGCGATCACCACCAGTATGCCGTTGTCGGCGCGCTCGCCTCCGAGCTTCCAGGTCTCGGCCACCCGCATCGAGAAGTCCTCGATCGGGTCTCCCTCCAGCGAGGGAACGGTCAGCACCGCGACCTGCGCGCCGGTCTCCTGCTCGAGCGCCTCGAGCTCGGAGCCGAGCTGCGCCTCGAAGCCGTCCGACAGCAGGCCGGCGAGATCATTGACCCGGCCGCCGAGGAAGGGCACCTCGAGCGCCGCCGCGGCGACCGCCGCCGTGAGCGCCACCGCCGCGGCGACCCAGCGGATCAAAGGCCGCCGGCGCCCCACCTCAGTGCTCCCGCACCCGTGGGCGGTCGTCGAGCTCGTCGAGGTCGTCCGGCCGCCGCTCGACGCGGTGCTCGTCCAGGATCTCGCCGCAGCGGCGGACCGTTTGCTCGAGAGCGGACGCCGCCTCGCCCGCCGCCACGCCCTCCACCAGCTTCGCCACCAGCTCCTGCCACAGCCCGGGCGGGACGGTGCGGTGGATCCCCTGGTCGGCGAGGATCACCGCGCGGTGCTCGAAGAGCGCGAGGAAGACCAGGATGCCGGTGCGGTCGCGGGTCCGCCAGACCTCCTCCTCGAGGAAGGCGGCCTCGGCCCGGCGCAGCGCCATGAGGTCGAGGGCGTCGGCCGGCATCAGCCAGCGCGCGACCGGCCCGGCCCCGCCGATCAGGTAGCCGAGGCCAGCGCCGGCGAGCACCGGCAGGGTGATCCACGCGACGCCGTGCCCGCTCCAGTAGCCGATCAGGGCGTGGGCCGCGCCCGCCGCCAGCGCTGCGACCAGGGCGCCGATGGTGGCCGCCCGCCAGCGGGCCTCGGCGTGGTCGTCGATGTGCTCGACCACGTAGGGCACGATCTCGCCCGAGGTCGAGCGCTCGGCGGCGGTGGTCGCCCGCCGGATCGCCTCGAGGTCGGCCTCGCTGAACAGGTTGGAGATCCTCATGACTCGAGCCGACGAGGCCCCGGCTAGAAGTCCACCTTGGGCGGCTCCTCCGCGCCGGGCTTCGACTCGAAGTAGGCCTTCTCGGAGAAGCCGAGGAACCTGGCGACGAAGACCGCGGGGACGCGGTTGCGGCTCGTGTTGTACTCCCGCGCGACCTCGTTGTAGCGCTGCCGTTCGACCGCAATCCGGTTCTCGGTGCCCTCGAGCTGGACCTGGAGGTCCCGGTACGCCTGCGTCGCCTTGAGCTCCGGGTACTGCTCGACCACCACCAGCAGCCGCGACAGCGCCGACGACAGCCCGTCCTGGCCAGCCTGGAACTGCTGCATCTGTCCCGGAGTCGGCGCCTTGTCGAAGTTCACCTGGCCCACCTTGGCCCGTGCTTCGATGACGTTCTGCAGCGTCTCCTGCTCGAACGCAGCGGCCCCCTTGACGGTCGCCACCAGGTTCGGGATGAGGTCGGCCCGACGCTGGTAGACGTTCTCGACCTGCGCCCAGGCCGAGTCCACCCCCTCGTTGAGGCCCACCAGGCGGTTGTAGATGCCGCCCACCATCAGGCCGGCGATGAGGATCACCGCCAGCGCCAGGACCGCACATCCGATCAGCCCCTTGGTCATCGTGGTCTCCCTCTCCCTGCTCCAGTCGTGATGCGATGCCGGGGTATCGTAGTCGAGACGTCGCAACCGGTGCAACTCGGGCTGCGCCGGGCTGGCTCGAACGCCGGGACGGTCCGTGGAGGGGCCGGCTCAGCCGAGAACCGACTCGCCGATCACCGCGCCGATCTTCTGGGACAGCTGCTCGATGGTGAACGGCTTCTGAATGAAGTCGTTGCAGCCCCTTTCCAGAATGGCCTGGGCGGCGCCGCCGAGGCTGTACCCGCTGGCAAGCAGCACCTTGACCTGGGGATGGACGGCCCTGAGCGCGTCGTAGACCTCGCCGCCGCCGATGTCGGGAAGGATCATGTCGAGGATCACCAGGTCGATGTCCTGCCACCGCTCGCTGAAGATCTCGACCGCCTGGCGGCCGGAGGCGGCCCTGAGCGGCGTGTACTCGAGGTAGGCGAGGATCGAACTGCAGGCCTCCAGCACCGCCTCGTCGTCGTCGACGATCAGCACCGTGCCGCGGCCGAGGACGATCTCCCCCTGGGTGTCCTCGGCCGTCAGCACGTCCTCGTCGGTGGCCGGCAGGTAGACCGTGAAGGTGGCTCCGAGGCCGCTCGCCGAGCTCACGTCGACGTACCCGCCGTGGGCCTTGACTGCGCCGTACACCGAGGCGAGGCCGAGGCCGGTGCCGCCGCTCAGGCCCTTGGTGGTGAAGAAGGGCTCGAAGATGCGGCGCTGGGTGTCCGGATCCATGCCGATTCCGGTGTCGCGCACCACCATCGCGACGTAGCTGCCGGGCCGCGGAACGTAGGGGCGGTCCTGCAGCGCGAGGTGCGACGTGGCCCGGGTGCTGATGAAGAGGTCGCCGCCGGCCGGCATCGCTTCGGCGGCATTGATGAACAGGTTCAAGAGCACCTGCTCGAGCTGGCTGCGGTCGGCGCGCACTCGCAGCAGCTCGGTCGAGAGGTCGAGGTGGACGCGGATCTCGCGGCGGGTGGTGCCGAAGGTGTCGGCGGTCTGGCGCACCAGCTCGTTGACGTCGATCGCCCGGACCTCATAGCGGCCGGCACGGGCGAATCCCAGCAGCTCCCCGGTCAGCTTGGATCCGCCCTTCACCAGCGCCTCGACGGTCTCGAGCCGGTGGTGGTGGGGGTGCCTGGGGTCGATGTCCTTGCGGACCAGCGACACGTTACCCTGGATGCCCATGAGCAGGTTGTTGAAGTTGTGGGCGATGCCGCCGGCGAGGGTGCCGACCGCCTCCATGCGCTGGGCGTGGCGGAGCTGGGCCTCCAGCCGCACCCGCTCGCGCTCGGCGATGGCGCGCTCGGTGACGTCGCGGACGATGCCCCGGAAGCCGACCGGCGCGCCGCCCTGGTCGCGGATCAGAGACACCGACCCCTCGACCGCGATCCGTCGGCCGTCCCTCCGGATCAGCTCCCAGGCGAGAGCGGTTGCGGACTGGCCGGTTGCGAAGACGCGCTTGAACACCTCCACGATCCGGTCGGCGCGGTCGGGGTCCATGAAGACCCGGGGGCTCGTCCGGTCGACTTGGTCGCGGTCGACGCCCAGGATGTCCAGCATGGCGTCGTTGAAGAACTTGAGCCGCCCGTCGAGGTCGATCTCGTAGTAACCGTCGGCGATGTTGTCGAGGATGGTCCGGTAGCGCTCGGTGCTCTCGCGCAGCGCCTCCTCCGCGCGGCGGCGCTCGCTGAGCAGGTGGTCGACGTCGGTCTTGAGCAGGGTGATGGCGTCGAACAACGGCGCCAGCGGATGGTCCTGAGAAGCCTCCTCCTGCCACCAGTCGACGCCGTCCCTCTCCCAGTTGATGTTGCCGAGGAAGCGCAGGACGTCGTCGATGTGCTGCTCGGTGGCCCACAGGGTGGGCCGCGGCCTGGTATCGTCGGCGAGCTCGGCCTTCGCGGGTCGCTTTCGCGAAGGCTCGTCGGGGACCAGCTGGAGAGCGGCTGCGAGGTCACGCGTCAGGGTCAGCTGGAAGGGAAGGAACGGCCGCGAGATGGCGATGGCGCCCTTGAGCCGAGGGTTCGCGCCATAGAGCGCGAACAGCGACAGCGGCCTCCGCTCGCGCCAGTCGCGAAGAGCGTCGACGAAGCGGCGGCGCCCCGCGATGCTCACTCCGTCGAGCTCGGTGATGTCGAGGGCGATCGCCGGACGGCTGGCGTTCTGGTTGGCGTGCGCGAACACGCGGTCCATCACAGCGAACAGGGGCTCGATGTGCTCGCTGCGCAGCGTGCCCGAGGCGATGCCATGCATCACCCGGCCGTCGACGAGCTCCCAGCCCAGGCGGAAGCCGCTCTGCTCGAAGGTCCAGCCGGGGCGGCGCTCGAGCTCGCCGGCGGCATCGGGCGGCTCGCGACGCGGGGCGGCGGCGGGCGCCGGGACGCCGGCGGCGGCCCCCGGGGACGGCTGCAGCAGCTGGCGGGCCCGCGCGAGCGCCTGCTCGAAACTGTCGACCAGCTCAATGTTGGTCCGGATCAGGTGGAGCCGGCGGCCGAGCTTGATGCTCAGCTTGAGTGTCGGTGACGCGCCGTAGAAGACGACCCCGGCCAGGCTGCGGCTCTTGCTCATGTAGTCGATGAAGTAGCGGCGCGACTCTGCGGAGGTTCCGGTGAGGCCGGTGTAGTCGGCGATGTGGACGTGGCGGCGCCGGGTGCCGATGTGCTCGCGGACGATGCCCTCGACCAGCTCGAGCAGGGCCTTCAGGTCGGACAGGGCGATGCTGCCGTGCTGCTCCGAGTGCACGATGTCGTCGCCGATCAGGCGCACCGTGACGCGGAAGTTGAGACCGAAGCGAACGTCCGTCCACTCGGGCTTCTGCAGAACCTGCAGGTCGCTGACAGAGGAGGTCGCTTCCATCGCCCACTCTCTGGACAGTCAGTCTCTCGGGCCCGCGGGTTTCGTACAGCTGGCCGCGGCGGCCGACTGTAGCTCATTCAATTGTAAGGGATTGTAGGTTGGCACCGATTACGGCGGCGCGCGACGACCCTCCGCATGGCGGACGAGCTGGCTGGGTGCCGCGCGGCTGGCCTCGAAGAAGTCGGCGATGTCGTCGAGCATCTGGTCGGTCAGATTGTGGCCGACGCCCGGGTACAGGACGAAGGTCGCGTTCATGCCGGCGGCGGCGTAGATCGCCTCGGCATGCGGCCAGCGCGCGATCGGCGTCGTACCGAACAGACGGTTGACGAGGTCGCGTTGCTCAGGGTCGTAGCTGTCGTTGAATGGGACCGAGTCGTTGGTGTCGGCGTCGCCCATGTAGATGTAGAGCGGAACCGCTCGCACCTGCGCCATGTCGAGCGGCGCGCCGAGCAGCGACGAGACATCGGCGATGCCGACGTTGTAGGGCAGCGTCTCGCCCCCCCACTCCGCCACCGGCGCGAGCGGCCAGCCGCCCGGCGAGCCGGCCGCCGCCGCGCGGATGCGATCCGGGTGCAGGATCGCGAAGCGGTTGGTGAACTGGCCCGAGGCCGAGAAGCCGAGCATCAGCACCCGGGACTCGGCCTGGATGCCGAGGTCGTCGAGCCGCTCGATGGCATCGTCGATCATCTCGACGAGCTGAAGATCGATGCGGACGATGCCCTCCACCGAGGTCGTGAAGCTGTCGCGATCCAGGGCGTGGGTGTAGACCGTCCAGAACGACGAAGGGCGCGGGAACGTCGGGATGAGCAGCGGCACGTCGAGGCGGGCCGCGAAGGTGGCGTGCCAGCCGACCAGCGACATCGCCGATCCGTCGTGGTAGAGCTCGACGTCGCTCGTCGTGCCGGTGTTGTTCGGCTCGACGAGCAGGGTCGTCGGCCCGGCGAGGCCGCCGGGGATCCACAGGTAGTAGGGCCAGGAGAAGTCGTGGCTGGAGTCCTCGGGTTGGACCTTGAGCAGCTGGCCCGGCGCCTCGACGGTGAACTCGAACGACCAGGTCGCGAGCGGGTTGCCGTCGGTGTCGACGAAGCCCTGCTGCCCCGGCGGATTGAGGGTGAAGGCCATGGTGACCCCGGCCGGCAGAAGCCGGTTGTTCTGCGGCCGGATGACATACAGCGCGCGGCGGTCGCTCGACCAGGCGATGGTCGAGGCGTCGAGGTCCCAGCCCCCGGCGTCGCAGACCAGGCTGTGGGTCGGCTGCATCGGCTTGCTGAAGGTGATCGTGAAGGACTGGCGGAAGCGGCCGGCATCACGGACCCCGGCCGCCGGATCGGTGGACTCGACCACTGGGGGCTGCGTCGGGTCAGGGGGCTCGGTGGTGAACGAGAAGCTGTAGGCGCCGAGCGGGTTGCCGTCGGGGTCGGCGAACCCCCCGCCGCTCGCGTTGAGCCGGAAGGTGATCACGGACGAGGTCGGCAGCGGGTCCGGCAGGTCGTCACGCGCCACGGTCACGGTCCTCCGGTCGGGCGACCAGGTGACGGCCGTGCCGCCGGAGATCAGCCAGAGGCCCGAGGTCGAGATGTTGACCCCGCTGCCCATGGGCTCGCTGAAGCTGATCGAGACGCTCGCAAGCGAGGCCGTCACCCCGAGCGCGCCGTTGTCCGGGTTGGTGTCGGTGACAGTCGGTGCGCCGGGGATGGCGTTGCCGACCGTGAAGCTGAAGGTGTAGGTGCCGAGTGGGTTGCCCTCGAGGTCGGCGAAGGAGAAGTAGGGCGGCGGGTTGAGGACGATGGTGAAGACGGTGCCGGCAGCCCACGACGGCGCGCCAGCCGGGCGTGACATGGTGAGAACGCGCATGTCCGGAGACCACTGGCCGGTCCACCCGCTGGGGAGATTGCTGAAGCTCCACCCACTTGCCATCGGCTCGCTGAAGGTCAGTACGATGCTTGCGAGGTCGGGGGACACCCCGGTCTCCCCATTAGCCGGCGAGGTCGAGAGGACCGTGGGATTGGAGGCGGTGGCCGTCGCGGGCAGCAGGGCAACGGCCAGGGAGAGCACGGCCGCGAACACTGGCGCGCCCGCCGGAGACCGGCTCGACGCTGCGCTCGCCATGCCCCCACTGTGGTCCCGCAGGCGGGGCGCGTCAAGTGGGCGGGCTTCGCCCGGGCGATCCGCTTCTCAGAACAGCCGCAGCTGGCGCGACGGCGGCTCGCCGCGGGGCAGCGACGGCGACGAGCGGTGCACCGACGCCGGGAGGTCGGCGAGCAGTGGCGAAGGCCGCCCCGGCAGGCGCACCCCCCACAGGGTGCGATGGGCGGAGTGGCTCAGCACCAGCAGGCGGCGGGCGCGGGTCATCGCGACGTAGAGCAGCCGCCGCTCCTCCTCGGGATCGCTGCGCATCCCGTCGCGCTCGAGCGGCAGCAGCCCCTCCTCGACCCCGGTTGAGAACACCACCTCGAACTCGCGGCCCTTGGCGGCGTGCATGGTCATCACCGCCACTTTCTGGGAGCGCGGGTCGTGGGGCTCGTCCTCGCCGACCGCGTGGCACGGGATGCCGCTGCGATCGAGCGCCTCGAGCAGCGGCGGCCGCTGTGCCCGGGTCCGGCAGAGGGCGGCGATGTCGCCGAAGCCGACGTCCCCCTGCTCGGCGTCGGAGCCGCGGCCGCTGTCGACGGCAAAGTGGCTGGTGCCGCCGACGATCCGCTCGATGCGCACCACGAGCTGCTCGGCTTCGCTGGCCGCGGTCGGACAGGCCACGATCTCGACCGGCGGCCCGGGCCGCAGCGCGCGCAGCGAGCTTTCCCCGGCGATCACCGACTGGGCCGCCTGCAGCACCTGGTCGGTCAGCCGGTAGCTGGTGTCGAGCCGCACCACCGTCGTCCCTTCGAAGCTGTCAGCGAAGCGCAGGAAGTGGCCGGGGCGCGCGCCGCGGAAGCCGTAGATCGCCTGGTCGGGGTCGCCGATCGCGCACAGGCCGGCGCCGGAGGGAGCGAGCAGTCCGATCAGCGCCGCCTGGACGTCGTTGACATCCTGGTACTCGTCGACCGTGATCGACGACCACCGCGACGCCAGGCGGGAGGCCGCGGGCGGGTCGGTGGCCAGCATCTGGTAGGGCCGCAACACCAGGTCGTCAACGTCGAGCACCCCACGCTCCTCGAGCGCCTCCTGGTACTTGGCGATGACCGGCAGCAGCTCCTGGTCGGAGGACAGCACCTCCCAGGGATCGCACGACTGCTTGGACAGGCTGATCCTTCCCAGGATGGCGCGGGCAGCCCGCTCGGGGATGCCGCCCCCGGCCGCCCGCTGCACGAGTGCGAGCCGCTGCTCGTCGTCGAGCAGCCGCGGCTCGCGGCCGGACATGCCGGCGAGCAGCCGCAGGCCGAGCCCGTGGAAGGTCGTGACCAGCGGCGAGCCGGGGGTCGCCCCCGGCACCTCGCGGAGGATCCTCGCGGACAGTTCCTCGGCGGCCTGGTTGGTGAAGGCCAGGGCGAGCACCTGGTCTGGACGGACCGYGCGGCTGCGCACCTGGTGCGCCATCCGCGCGACCACGGTCCGGGTCTTGCCGGTGCCGGGTCCGGCCACGATCAGCAGTGGACCGTCGGCGATCTCGACCGCCGYCTGCTGCTGCTCGTCGAGCCCAGCGAAGGATCCACCGTGACCCACGGTCGGCGACGGGGATTGTCGCGGGGCGGCGCCCTGGCTGCTGCTGGCGGCGGGCCGGACACGGGGCGTCGAGCCAGCCGCGGGGAAGGACCGCGCGGCGTCGGTCCCGCCGAGCAAGGCGAGCTGGCCGAACAGGGCGTCGCGCTCGGCGGGGGCGAAGATCTGCACTGTCCCGAACTCGCCGTCGAAGCCGGCGGCGATGGTCAGCTCGCCGGCGCGCACCCTTCGGATCGCTTCGGCCACCGCGGCGCCCGCAACCCGCGCGATGTCCTCGATCGGCACCTCGCGCAGCACCGAGAGCTCGGGGCCGAGCTGGGAGAGAAGCCGTGCGACCTCCTCGCGGACCCGGCGACTCGACGGGCTCGCGTCGGCGACCTGCGCGATGGTCTGATCGAGCGGGACCAGCCGCTCGAAGGCCGGCGCGTCGGCAGGGCGGAAGCCGCTGCGCCGGTCGGCGAGGGCGAGCACGCGGCTCATCACCCCGACCGTGAGGAGGCCACCGCATTCCGGGCAGCGGCCCTCCAGGCGGCGGGTCTCGTCGGGCTCGAGGCGGACGCCGCAGCTGCGATGGCCGTCGAGGTGGTACTTGCCCTCCTCGGGGTAGAACTCGACCGTGCCCAGAAAGCCGTCGCGCTGCTCGATCGCGCGGCGCAGGGCGGCGAACGAGGGCTCGATGTCGAGCAGGTTGGCCTCGCGTCCGAGCGAGCCGAGCGAGTGGGCGTCGGAGTTGGAGACCAGGGTCAGCCGGTCGAGCTCGCTGACCCGCCAGTTCATCGGCGGGTCGGAGGAGAGGCCGGTCTCGGCGGCGAAGACCTCGCCCGCGAGATCGCCGAAGCACTCGTCGAGCGAGTCGAAGCCGGACTTCGAGCCGAGCATCGAGAACCACGGCGTCCAGATGTGGGCAGGTATCAGGAAGGCCAGGGGGTCGGTTGAGAGCGTGATCTCCAGCAGGTCGCGGGCGTCGAGGCCGAGGATCGGTCGCCCGTCCGATTCGAGATTGCCGATGGCGGCGAGCCGGTCACGGAAGCGCGCCGCCGCCTCGAGCGACGGCATCAAGACCAGGTTGTGGTTCTTGCGGACGCGGTCGCCCTTCTTGTAGATGTTGCTGATCTCGACCGAGAGCACGAACCTCACTTCGGCGGAGCAGGCGGCGGGCAGCCCGGCCTCGGCCCCGCGGGCGAGGTCGGCGCGCAGGCGGTAGAGCCCGGGCTCGGCCGGCTCGAGCTGTTCGCGGATCTCGGCCAGCCAGCCAGGGTGAGTGAAGTCACCGGTGCCGACCAGCGCGAGCCCCTTGTTGAGCGCCGCCCGGTGCAGCGAGGGGAAGCTCAGCTCGCGGCTGGTCGCGCGGGAGAAGCGGGAGTGGATGTGAAGGTCGGCGAGAAGGGGCACTCCAGGATCTTACTCCTCCCGGCGGTCGCGCTCGGACGGGCCGGGCGGCGCCACTGTAGAATCTCCAACGCCACATACTCGCCGGAGACG
>PQAJ01000145.1 GCA_003105185.1 Holophagae bacterium | reverse complement strand
CCTCGTCGTGAACGGCGACTCGGTCGAGGTGGTGGCGGTCGGCCGTCCGGGCAGAGCCGCCGCGGCGGCCAGCCGCGTGCGCCAGCTCGGCGGCCGCGTCGAGACCACCTACCGCGACCTGGTCTTCGCCACCGTGCCGATCGCCCAGCTCCCGTTGCTCGCGTCGGACCCTTCGGTGCTGAGGGTGCGGACGCCCTACCACAGCCAACCCGACGTGGTCAGCGAGGGGGTCGCCCTCCACCGCGCCGACGTCCTCCACGGCCAGGGCATCACCGGCCAGGGGGTCAAGGTCGGGGTGCTCGACTGCGGCGGCTTCTCCGGCTATGAGGCGCTGCTCGGCAGCGAGTTGCCGCCTGCGATCACGCTGTGGACCGGCGGCTCGCAGCCGGTCGGATCCGGGAACCATGGCACGGCCTGCGCCGAGGTCGTCTACGACATGGCACCGGGAGCCGAGATGTACCTCGCCCACGACAGCGGCGAGGCCGAGTTCTACACCGCGATCGACTGGTTCATCGCCGAAGGCGTCAAGGTCATCTCGTACTCCTGCCGGTCGATGGGCGATTTCCCGGGCGACGGCAGCGGCGATCCCTACAACCCGCTCAATCAGAAGGTCTCCGACGCCCGCGACGCGGGAGTGCTGTTCGTCGGCTCGGCCGGCAACTACGCCAACGGCGCCAACTACCAGGCCTGGTACGAGCAGCTGCCGGGCTACAACTGGCACAGCTTCAGCGGTGACTGGAGCAACCGCTTCGGCCACCTCGACGCGGGCACGAGCTACTATATCTCCCTGTCCTGGAGCGACTGGCCAGCTGACCCGGTGACCCAGGGTTCGACCCAGAACTACAACCTCGGCTTCTACTGGTGGGACGGCGCCAACTGGCAGATCGTGGCCACCTCGATGAACCCCCAGAGCGGCCAGCCCGGACAGCTCCCGTACGAGGAGATCTGGTACACACCGTCGGTCAGCGACTGGTACTACCTTGTGATCTATGACGACGGCACCACGTCTTCCCGGTTCCTGAGCCTGCGCAGCTTTCGCGCCCTGTTTCAGCACTTCAACGCTGAGTACAGCGTGTATGCGCCGGAGACGCCGGATGGGATGACCATCGGTGCGGTGTTCTGGAACGACCTCGGCCTCGAGCTGTTCTCGAGCCAGGGTCCGCTCTTCGGGCCCGGCGGCGTGCCTGATGGCGGCGCCCTGGCGCCCCAGCTGGTCGGCGCCGACGGCGTCAGCGGCGTCACCTACGGCCCGAGCAACGGACTGCCCTGGACCGGCGGCGGGACCGGCTTCTTCGGGACCTCGGCCTCCTGCCCCCACGTTGCTGGTGGCGCAACGCTCCTGCTCTCGGCAAGCCCGGGCCTCACCGTCGATCAGCTCGAGAGCCTGCTGCTCGCCGGCGCGACCGACATGGGCGCTGCCGGGCCTGATCCTCAGTACGGATACGGCCTCATGAACCTCGAGGCCGGCCCGCTGTTCTCCGACGGCTTCGAGTCCGGCGACACCACGGCCTGGTCGGCAACGGTGCCTTGACGGGCTGCCGGGCGCAGCGATAATCGGTCGATGCCGGCACGGCGTGCCCGGCCTGGCCGCAGATGGCCGCCGGTCGAGGTGGCCCCCGGCCCGGGAGGCATTGATGCCGATCACCATCACCGGCGACACGCTCACCATCGAGCAGGTCGAGGCAGTGGCCCGCCGCGGCGACAAGGTCCAGCTCCACCCCGACGCCAGGCTGCGGATCCAGCGCTGTCGGGCCTTCCTGGAGCAGCGGATCGCGGCCGGTGAGGTGATGTACGGCGTCAACACCGGCATCGGCGAGTTCTCCGAGGTTGCCCTCGACGAGAGCCGGCTGCGCGACTTCCAGCGCTTCCTGATCTACAACCACGCCGCCGGCATCGGCAACCCGGCGCCGGTCGAGCATGTGCGGGCGGCAATGCTGCTGCGCGCCAACGTGCATGCCAAGGGCTTCTCCGCGTGCCGCCTCGAGATCACCGAGACCCTGATCGCAATGCTCAACGCCGGGGTCACGCCGCTGGTCTGCGAGAAGGGCTCGGTGGGCGCCTGCGGCGACCTCGCGCCGATGAGCCAGATCGCGCTGCTGCTGCTCGGCGAGGGCGAGGCCTTCATCGACGGCCAACGGATGAGCGGCGGCCGCGCGCTCGAACGAGCCGGCATCCCGGTGCCGGGCCTCGAGGCTCGCGACGGGCTCGCCACCATCAACGGCTCCAACCTGACCAACGGCATCGGATGCCTCGTCGTTTTCGACGTCGAGCGCCGCCTCAAGCAGGCCGAGATCGCGGCCACGATGACGCTCGAGGCGCTGCTCGCCAACATGAAGCCCTACGACGCCCGCCTCCACCAGCTGCGCGGGTTCAAGGGTGCCGTTACCTCCGCCGCCAACATCCGGCACGTCATGGATGGCTCCGACCTGCTGACYGGAGCCCACAAGGTGCGGGTGCAGGACGCCTACAGCATGCGTTCGACGCCGCAGGTCATCGGCGCCGCTCGCGATCAGCTCCGCTGGACCCGCGAGCAGCTCGAGATCGAGGCCAACGGGGTCGGCGACAACCCGATCTTCCTGGCCGACGACCAGATCGTGCTGACCGGCGCCAACTTCCAGGGCACGCCGGTGAGCATGCCCCTCGACACGTTGGGCGCCGCGGTCGCCATGGTCTGCGTGCTCTCCGAGCGGCGGCTCAACCGGCTCACCAACCCCGCCCTTTCGGCCGGGCTGCCGCCGTTCCTCACCCGCGGCGCCGGCATGTTCTCGGGGCTCATGCTCAGCCAGTACACCGCCGACACGCAGATCGTCGAGCAGAAGATCCTGTCCGCGCCGGCCTTCATCCAGTCGATCCCGGCTGCCGCCGACCAGGAGGACTTCGTGTCGATGGGCATGAACTCGGCGCTCAAGACGCGGCAGATCGTCGACATCGCCTGCGGGGTGCTCGGCATCGAGCTGATGGCGGCCGCCCAGGCGCTCGATTTCCGCGAGTTCACGCCGGGCCGTGGGACCCGCGCCGCCAAGGCCGAGGTCCGCCGCCACGTCGCGTTCCTCGACGAGGACCGGCCGCTCCACCGCGACCACGACTCCATGCTGGCCGCCGTGCGCTCGAACGTCATCCTCGACGCAGTCGAGTCGGAGATCGGCCCCCTCGCCTCCTCCTGACCTCGCCGTTCCCAGGCGAACGATCGCACTTCGTGCTGGCGAAGTGGCCCGGCGAAGCGAGTCGGAAGACCACAAAGACACGAAGTCCCGGC
>PQAJ01000144.1 GCA_003105185.1 Holophagae bacterium | reverse complement strand
CGCCCTCGAGCTCCCTGACGGCGACGTCGTGACCGGCCGGAACTCGCCGCTGATGCACGCCGCGTCGGCGCTGGTGCTCAACGCCATCAAGCGACTGGCAGGGATCCCCGCCCACCTCGACCTGATCAGCCCGGTCGTGATTCAATCGATCGGCAGCCTGCGCAAGGACATGCTCGGCCTCGATTCGATCAGCCTCAACCTCGAGGAGATGCTGATCGCGCTCTCGATCAGCTCGACGACCAGCCCGATCGCGCATGACGCGATGCGGCAGCTGCCGCGGCTGCGCGGCTGCGAGGTCCATCTCACGCACCTGCCCACGCCAGGGGATGAGCGCGGCCTGCGCCGGCTCGGCGTCAACCTGACCTGCGACCCCAGCTTCGCGACGGACAAGCTGTTCGCCTCGTGAGGAGGAGGGGTTCGGGGTCAGGGGTGGGGGGCGAGGACCCCCTCCCTTCCGTTTCCGTCTGCGTGCCCGCGCCCGCTCTCGTCACGGCCCAATCCGCAGGCGACTCGTCACGGCGGAGCTGAAGGCGAAGCCGGAAACCGGATCGGCGCCCGCTACCGACGGGACGCGCATCGCGACATGCCGTCCCTGCCCCAGCCCGGGGGTCACCGTGAGATTCACTGAGCGTGGTGTAGTATCCCGACCGGGTTTGTTATGGTGAGCGAGGGCAAGGACGACGGAGAAGGCAGTGGGGTTGGAATGACACGCGACGCCCCGTCGAGCCCGCAACGACGGCCGGTGCCCGGCACCGGCGAACCGGTCCAGCGTGCGGCGCTGTGCGCGCTGCTGCTGGTCGCGACCACCCTCGCGGCAGGCGGTGCCGGCGCCCAGGAGCTCGAGGCCCGCGCCTACCGGACGCTGCCCACGGGCCTCAACTTCGTGATCCTCGCCTACCGCTTCTCGTCCGGCAACGTGGTCACGGATCCCACGCTGCCGATCGAGAATCTGCAGGTCGACCTCCAGGTCCCAACTCTCGGCTATCTCCGCTCGTTCGGGATGTTCGGCCGCTCGGCCTCGCTCTCGGCGAGCGTGCCGTTCGCGTTCATGAGCGGGTCGGCCGTGTACAACGGCGAGCCCATCGCCGACAGCCGCTCCGGATCGGCGGACACCCGCCTTCGGCTCGCCGTCAACCTGATCGGCGGCCCGGCCCTGTCGCCCGCGGAGTTCGCCCGCTACCAGCAGGGCCGCAACCTGGGCGTGAGCCTGACGGTGTCCGCGCCCACCGGGCAGTACGACCCGACCAGGCTCATCAACTTCGGCAACAACCGCTGGGGCTTCAAGCCGGAGGTCGGCTACTCGAGCATCCGCGGCCCGTGGATCTACGAGCTCGCGGCCGGGGCCTGGTTCTTCACGGACAACGGAGACTACCTCGGCGCGACCAAGAGCCAGGACCCGATCGGCAGCCTCCAGGCCAATATCAGCTACAACTTCAAGAGCGGGGTCTGGATAGCGCTCAACGGCAACTGGTTCACCGGCGGCAAGACCGCCATCGACGGCGTCCCCAAGGACGACCTCCAGAAGAACTCCAGGGTGGGTCTCACCGTGTCGACGCCACTCGGCGGCCCCCATTCGCTCAAGCTCTCGGCTCAGACCGGCGCCTACACCGCCTCAGGCGCCGACTTCGACGAGTTCACGGTCGCGTACCAGTATCGGTGGTAGAACCGACGATCTGCGATCAGAGGCTGACGATCGAAGGCCGAAGATCGCAGATTCCTCGATCCCCCGCTTCCGCGCCCGCTTCGGTGCCCGTGTCCGTGCCCGTCTCCGTCTTCGTGCCCGTGCCCGACGCGTTGTCGGATACTGAAGACGGGCCGCGTTGAAGCGCAGCCATCCTGGCTGCATTCCCGGTCGGGACTGGGTCGGGAATCCGGGTTGGGAATCGCGGGCTGGAAGCCCACGCCACAATGCCCGGTGCCGGAGGAGGGAGTCGTACTCACCGCCAGCTGCGATTTGTGGCCCTGGCCGTGGGGGTCGCAGGGAGGGCGAAGCCCGACCGGAGAGGGCGGTGGGCGGCCATAGGGCCACTCGCAGATGGCGGGGAGAGGCGTCGTGAGGTTGGGGGGCGGGTGGACGACGTCAACCCTCAACGAAACCATGCCGGAGGAGGGAGTCGAACCCTCATATCCCGTAGGATGGGGGATTTTGAGTCCCCTGCGTCTGCCATTCCGCCACTCCGGCGCGCAGCCATTGTGTCCTCGGCCTCCGCAGGGGGTCAAGGGCGCCATCCAGTTTCCGCAGGTGCCGGGGCGCAACAACTCGCTCGCGGACCTGCGACCTGGTTGACGCCGCAACTGCCATCACATATATTACCGCTTGGTCATGTCGTGACCTACCCGACCGGGAGGGATCGTGATTGCATCCGACGAACTGCTGCAACGAATCGCCGAGGTGCTCAAGGCGATGGCGGATCCGACCCGGTTGAAGATCCTGCACAGCCTGCAGGGCGGCGAGCGCTGCGTGTCCGCCATCCTCGACATCGTCGGCGGCAGCCAGGCCAACGTCTCCAAGCACCTGTCGGTGCTGAAGCGGGCGGGCCTGGTCGACAGCCGGCGCGACGGGCTCAACGTCTTTTATCAGATTTCCGACCAGGGCGTCTTCTCCATCTGCCGCAACGTCTGCGATTCCCTCGAGTTGCGCATTGACCGCGAGCACCATACGATCGTCGAGGGCCGCGAGCAGATGAACCGCGCCGAGCTGGCGAAGCGCTGATCCGCCACCGGGAGTCGACATGCCGATCTACGAGTACCGCTGCCAGGGCTGCGACCAGCTCTTCCAGAAGCTGCAATCGGTGAGCGCCGGCACGAAGGGCATTACCTGCCCGAGCTGCGGCAGCCCGCGCGTTGAACGGCAGCTGTCGGTGTTCGCGAGCACGTCCCGGGCCGGCGCGGCGGCGACCCCCGCCTCCGGCTGCGCTCCGGCCGGCGGCGGCTGACGGGTCTGAGCCGCGGGCCCGGGCGGCCCGCCACGCACGCCGCACACGATCAGCCCACGATCAACCACCCTGGTGACCAGCCCAGAAGCGGCTCTGCGTCACACCGCTGTCATGGCCCG
>PQAJ01000143.1 GCA_003105185.1 Holophagae bacterium | reverse complement strand
GGCCGCGACGTAGTCCCCGGTCCACTGGGCGTTGTTGAACATGACCATCCGCGACCCTGCCCCGGTGCCTCCCGATGAGGTGTTTTCCAGGTAGGCGTCGCCGGCGCCGCCGGGCCCGCCGTCCGCCACGTTCACCGGAGGGTTGGGGCTCGGGGCCCCCTCCTCCCAGCCCATCGTGGTCCCATCCTCGAAGTCGTCCACCTGCAGCGGGTCGACGGCCCATGCTGGCACGGCAGTGGCCATCGCCAGAGTTCCGATCGCGGCGAAGAGGCCCCGCGCCACGAGCGAGCTGACTACGGTACGGTTCATCCCTCTGTCCTTTCTTCCAGTCGTCTCGAGAATCACGTCGCGGCCCGCGGGCGCAACTGCCCGAGGTCGTCATCCGAGGTCGAGGGGCCATCCGTCGACCGCCTCGCCCCGATGTCGCCCAGAGTGTTCCTGACGAGTTTGAACAGCGTGGCGAAACCGGCAATTCCGCGCCCGGCCCGTTACCGGCGAACTTGGCGTCGCTCCGTTCTGGCACCGGCCTGTTGTGGCGCCGGCATCCTGCCGGCTTCGAAGGGCACAAAGAAAGGCGGGGGGAAGGCCCCCCGCCCCGGTATCCGCATCTCCGCCGTCGTTACTGGGGCAGGATCGTGGTGGGATCCGAGGTCTGGCTGTCGAGCACAGAGCCGTAGCAGTAGAACAGGGCGCCAGTGGTGTCGGAGGAGACGTCCACATAGCCGTTGGTGGGCGCGAACGGCTGCAGGATGCGGTTGATTTGGTTGTTCGACCAGGCGTTGAGCTCCATCGATCGCCGATCGCGGAGGCTGCCGAAGGCATCGTAGACGTCGATGTCGATTCTGATGTCCTCGTCGGTCGCGTTGATGCAGCCGACGTTGGAGCGCAGGTCGCCGTTCTCGGACAGGAAGATGATCCGCCGCCGCTCGCCGGCCCGGATCAGGTCGCCCAGCTGCACGCCCTGCAGGGCCTGGCCGAATGTCCCATCCGGGTCGGCCACGTTGGCGGTCCGGCTCATCACCAGCAGGCTGCCGCTCGGAGAGGAGATCGACAGGGCGCCGACCGAGTCGGGCCCGAGGAAGAAGACCTGCTCCAGCACGTTGACGAACCGGCGGCTGGTCCCGGCCTCGAGGCTGATCGGCACCGACTGGAGCGGCTGGGAGTTGTCCTCACCGCGCGGCAGCCAGGAGAGGACGAACGTGGAGTCCGGGCCGACGTTGTTGACGTCGACGTCGGTCTCGAAGAACGCACCTGCGGCACCCGAAGCGTTCGCCGCCGCCGGGATGAAGTAGCTCGTTCCCGAGGACGAGAACTGGGGCAGGATCGTGGTCGGGTCCGAGGTGCCGTTGTCGAGCACCGAGCCGTAGCAGTAGTAGGCCGCCCCCGGAGTGTCGCTGCGCAGCTCGACGTACCCTTCGACCGGCTCGTGGCCCTGGAAGATCCGGTTGAGCTGGTTGTTGCCCCACGGCCCGAGGTTGATCGTCTCGGTGGCGAGGAAGTCGCCGCCCGCATCGTAGAGGTCGATGACGATCTCGACCGGCGAGTCGGTGCCGTTGACGCAGCCGACGTTGGCGCGGTTCGCTGGGTCCTCGCTCATGAAGATGATGCGCCGGGTGTCACCGGACCCGATCAGCTCGTCGGTGGGGACCGCCGGCAGCGCCTGGCCGAAGGTGCCGCCTGCACCGCCGTCCGACAGGTTGTAGGTCCGGCTCATGGCGATCACGCGCTCGTCGTCCGAGGCGATGACCACGGCGCCCACCTTGTCGGGCTGGAGGCCGAAGGCGTCGGTCAAGACGTTTTCGATGCGCAAGCTCTGGCCGCCGCCGAGGGTGTAGAGCTGCGAGCGCATCGGCGAAGGGTTGGCCTGGCCGCGCGGCAGCCACCACAGCTCGAAAGTGGCCTCACCGCCGGAGCCCGAGTTGTTGATGTCGACGTCGGTCTGGAAGAACGCGCCCTCCGCCCCGGTCGCGACCGCTGCCGCCGGGATGACGGAGCGATGGATGAGGCTGTAGGCGTCGGCATACCGCTCCCAGCCGAATGCCACGTTGGGGAGATCGACGATCGGGGCCAGCGCCCAGCCCGAAAGGCAGACCGCCAGTGCGATGCCGAACCGGATCAGATTTCTCATGGTGTGTTCCTTCCTCCGCGGCCAGGCTCCGTTGATCGGTCGACTGGGCCATTGGTCATCACTCGGTTGAACAGTGGTGCGAGCTATGTCATCGAGACAGTGGCTCAACGACTCCCGGTCGCCGCTAGGGATGGCCCCGGCAGCTGGGGACGCGGCGCCACTGCCGCGGGCGGGCCTCCGGCCCGATAGAGCCGGAACAGCGGCCCGATCTGCGTCGGCTGCACCGACGCGGACAGACCATCGACCGGCTCGTCGATGTAGACCGGACGGCGGTCGACCTCGCGCTCGAGGAGCGCGACGAGTTCGTCGTGCCGGATCAGGAAGCGGTTGATTGCCTGGATGTCCGGCCGCTGGCCCTCGACGAGCTGCAGGTACTCAACGACCGGCACTGTGCCCCACCAGCCGACGATGAGAGCGCCAGGCCGTGCGAGCTCGAGGATCTTCTCCCCCCGCACCCGGGTGCTCCAGTCGTCCGAGAGGTCAACCAGCGGCCAGTTCCAGCTGACGGCGAAGACCACCGCCCCGGCCATGATTGCCTTCAGTGCTAGAACCGTGGTCCGCGCGGCACCTGCGCTGACGGCAGGCGACGTCTGGCCCGCCCACTCGATGAGCCACTGGTAGCCGAGCCCGACCCACAGCGCCCAGATCAGGTAGGCCGGGAGGAACATGGTGTCCTTGTCGATCACCCGGTAGTTGATGTAGAAGCCGGCGCTGATCGCGAACACCAACAGCAGCATGCCGCCCAGGGCGCGGCTCCTGCGCCACGCGACCACGATCCCAGCGAGCCCCGGCCCGATGCCGATGATCATGAAGGCCCGCACCAGCTCGGCGCCGAAGTGGCCGGCCTCGCGGATCAGCTCGGGGGTGGTGTAGGCCATCATCACGTCGGCGAAGACCTTGCCCGACACCAGCCACCACAGGCCCTCGAGCGTCGCCAGGTTGACCGGCTCGAACTGGCCGCCGGCGCTGAACCAGCCGACGTAGTTGAACTCGGGTCGCGTCCAGTAAGCGAGCGGCAGGTAGAGGTACACGGCGAGGCCGGTGACGAGCCCGGCCGCCGCCAACCCCAACGAGCGCGGTGCGAGCGCCTTGCGCGGCTCGGTGGCGAGAACGAACCACAGGCAGCCGGGCGCCGCGAGCACGGTCGCGACGTGGTTGCCGAAGCCGATCCCCATCACGAAGGTAGCGAGCGCGAGCCGGCCCGGAGTCGGTTTCTCAGCCCAGCGCAGAAGGGCGAGGATGACGCCGGCGAGGATCGCGGTGTGCAGGGTGTAGACCTCCGCGATCAAGGCCAGAGCCCAGAAGAACTGAGCGACCGCGAGCAGGCCGAGCGCGGCCAGCCGGGCCCACACCCCGACCCCGAGCCGGCGCAGGATTCGCTCGCCGAGCGCCACGGTGAGGGCGCCGCAGACCGCGGACAGCAGGTTCATCCGGTAGCCGACGTCGCCGACCGGCAGCAGGCTCCAGACCCGGCCGATGAGCAGGTAGAGCGGGTAGCCGGTGGCGCGGACCAGCCCGCCGGTCGCGGCCGCGGTGGTCAGCTCGGCGCTGTCCAGGTTGTAGATGGTCGGCGCCAGCGTGCGCAGGTAGAGGGCGAAGGGGGCCGCGAACGCGGCCGCCGTGGTCCACCAGCCGTCGCGCTGCCAGCGGCTCTCGCGGCGGCGGCCCGGGCGGCCGGCCGGCGTTCTCAGCTTCTTCGCCATCAGCCGACCCAGTAGCCGGTGGCGAAGAGCGCCGTGAACAGGGCGAGCCCGAGCACCGAGACCAGGGTCAGCGCCCGGTCGAGCCAGGGCCGCTCGCCCCACACTCCGAGCAGGACGAAGGCCGGGAACAGCACCCACATGTAGCGGCGCTGGCTCATCAGCAGGCCCGAGCCGAACGACAGGGTGACGCCGAGGACCACGAACAGACCCTCGCCCCAGCGGCTGAGCGCGAGCAGGGCGCAGCCGAGCGCCAGGAACACGAGCACCGCCGACAGGTCGATCCAGTTGTCGACGTGGATGGTGCCGGCGAGCAGCCCTGCCAGCCACCCTCCGGGCGGCGCCTGGACCGCTTCGGCCATGGTCGCGAAGGGCGGCTTCGGGACCCGGCCCCAGGCCGAGGCCGCGGTCGCGAACGCGACTGGGCTCCCGAATGCCTTCCAGCAGTAGAGCATGTAGGCGACGCTCCCGAGCGGTGCGGCCGCCGCGGCCGCGAGCGCGGCGAGCGAGGGCCGGCCGGTCGCGGCTGAGCGCCGCTGCCGCCACCACTCGCCGACCAGCAGCACGGCCACCAGCAGCCCGTGCAGCCGGGTCAGCGCGGCCGCGATGCCGAGCAGGCCGGCCGGCAGCCAGCGGCCGCGCCGCGCGACGAAGAGAGCGCCGACCGCCGCCAGCAGGAACGGCGACTCGGTGTAGATCGCGGAGCCGAACAGCGACGCCGGGAACACCGCGAGGTACCAGACCGACCGCTCGGCCGCGGCCGCGCCCCACTCCTCGAGGACCAGCCGGTAGAGCACGATCAGCGCCCCGAGCAGGGCGAGGTTGGCAACCAGGATCCCGGCCACCACTGCGTCGCCGACGATTGCCGCCAGGCCGCGCATCAGCAGCGGCAGCAGCGGGAAGAACGCGACCGAGGGGAGTTCGACGCCCTGGTAGCGGTAGCCCTCCTCCGCGATGCTGACGTAGAAGCCGGTGTCCCAGCGGCTGCCGAAGATGTCGAGGAGGCGGTTGTCGGTGCCGCGCAGGTGGTAGATGGTCGACGCCGGCGGGATCACCGACCCCGCGACGTAGGCGACCGCCATGATCCCGATCCGGGTGGCGAGGAAGACGAAGACCGGCGTCCGCAGCCAGCGGGCGCGAGCCAGCCGGGCCCGCCAGCCGCTGCCCTCGGCCGCTGGAGACTGCGCGGCGGCCTCTCGGCCCGCCTGCGGAGAATCGGCCGGGGCGGTCATGACGGCACGAGGCCTTTCTCGGCGAGGAAGACCGCCAGCGCCTCGGCGACGAGCTGGTGGCCGCTTTCTTGCCAGTGCCCGGGGGTCTTGACCGCGAATCCGTGGGCCATTCGCTGCCGGAAGGTGGGGCGGAGGTTGAGGCAGAGGGCGTCCCGCTCGTCGCAGTAGTCGGTGAAGAAGCGCTCGGCGTCGAGGGTGAGGTCCGGATTCGTGAGCTCCTCGCTGTGGGGGAGGTAGAAGAAGGCGGTGGCGGCGCCACCGGCGGCGCTCGCCTCGGCGATCTCGTCGAGCAGCGCCGCGGTCACCGCCTCCATCCGGCGCTGGTTCACGCCGGAGCGCCAGAGCGCGGCCTGACCGACCATGTCGACCAGATCGAGGAAGCGGGAGCGGTAGCGCTCCCCGGCCACCACCTCGTCTGGGGCCGGCACCGGGGAGCTGCGCAGCTCGAGCGCACCGTCCGCGAGCTCGAAGCGCGGCTTGGCGTAGTCGCGGAAGGAGAGCATGTTGCGCTGCATGTCGTCCTGAACGAAGCCGAGGAGCACGATGTCGGGATGGTACCTCAGGCCCTCCTCGCGGAGGTAGACCAGCATCTGGTCGTGGCCGTAGCCGTGGACCCCGAGGTTGAGGACCTCGACCTGCGGAAGGAGCTCCTGCAGCCGGTGGGCGAAGGTTTCGGAGTCGGCCACCTCCTCGCCGAACGCGAACGAGTCGCCGAGCAGCACGATCCGCGTCATGCCATCGGCCGGCTCGGTGCTGAACTCGCGCACCCCCCGCATCCCGGCCGAGTTGGAGTTGAGCGATCCGGGCCCGTACGGGTCGGCGTCGCGCAGATCCGGCTTCAGGGCCCAACCCCTGGTTGGGTGGTAGACGTCGAAGGAGTAGTAGATCTCGACGCCGTCGCGGTGGCGGTTGATCCAGTCGAGCCGCCAGGCAGCGCTGCTCGTTCCACGCACGCGCTCCGAGATGACGTCGCGCGACAGCACCAGGCGAGCGGAGGCCTCGAGGGTGGCAAACACGACCGCGACTGCCAGGAGCCCGCGCAGCAGGCGGCCGATGATCGACGCCCGGCCGCGGCCTGGTGCCATGCGCCCGGCCGTGCCGTCAGCGGACCGCCGCTTTCCCGCAGGATGAGAGCCTCGCAACCTCGACCTCCGCCGGGACAGTGTGCGGTCGCGAAGAGTTGAGACAGGAGCTCGAATCTCCCGGCCGCCGCTTCGTGTCCCCGCCCCTCCCTCATAGGTGCCGGACACCGATCTCCGGTGGTATCCTGAAAGCACCGTGCCGCTGAAGAGCGCGGACTGATCACTTTTCGAGCACCTCGATCGGGGCTCCGGCGCCTGCTGTCCGGAGACGGTGCCGAGGGCGGCGGCGCCCGGCCCCCTCGAGTGCTCGCTTTCGCCTCGCAGGAGGTGGTTGGATGTCCAATCTCGGTACGGAATCGAGCTCGTCGCACGAGCGGGCCGTCGCGGCCCTGCGCGCCCGCGTCTTGCACCGCCAGAGCGGGTGGGCGACCTCTGCCAGGAGGCGGCTGCCCCGGCGCCGGGCCTCACCCTTGGTTGTCGCCGTCCGCCGGTGTGCATCGCGCGTGGCCCGCGCCGTGCTGCGCAGCCCCGGCCTCGCGGCGTGGGGCGTGACCGGCGCCGGACTTGCCGCCTTCATCGTCGCCGGCTGGGTCCCAAGGCTGTGGGAGGTCGACGTTGACGCCATCGCCCTGGACCAACTTCTGTACCGCGTGCGGTCCGCGGTTGACGATGCCCGCCGAGTGCTCGGCTACGACGTCATGCTCGCCGCAGCGGAGATCGAGCGGCTCGATCACCCCACATCGATCGCCAGGTACGACGGCGCCGAGAGGAGGGTGGTGTTCAATGCTGACTGCGAGTTCTCGGGTGACGAGCTTCTCGACACCGCCGGCCACGAGTGCGTGCACGCGCTCTTTGACCAGGCGAGCCTTCGCCTGCAATCCGGCGAGTATGACTTCTGGACCTGCGTCCTCGTCGAGGAAACAGCGGCCTACGTGATCGGTGCTGACGTTGCCGGTCGCGTTCGCGCCGGCCGTGGCGGCGACGGCGCGGCGCTGAGGGACGCTCTCCTGCAGCGGTACCGCCGCGCATGTGACGCATCGGACCGGGACAGCATCCACCAGTTCATCTGGCGCCGCATGGCGAAGTTCGGTGAGGACGCCATCGACCCCGAGAGGGAGCTCGGCATCTCGATCCACTTCCCATCAGCGAGCCTCGTCGACGAGGTGGCCGCCATCTGCAGCTCGAGCCATGACCCCCACGCCGCCGCCTCCGCGATCGCCGGCAGATTCTGGCCCACCCCGACTCCGACGCCCGACCCTGACCGTCCGTGGCTGCAATGAGCGCATCACGGACATGATGTGTGCCGACTGACGGATTCGAGGTTCTGGAAGGGGCTGGCCTGCTGAGGACGTGCCTCGGTCCGCCCGGCAGTGGGGTAATGACTCCGATGACCGCACTCGAGAGCACGCCTGCCGCAGCGCAAAGAACTGCCGCCTTCTTCGAACGTGAGAAGCGTCCGGCGGTGGCATCGGTGTACCTGTTCGGCAGCCGGGCCGAAGGCCGCGAGCACCGTGAGAGCGATCTCGATCTCGGCCTCTTGCTCGACCGGAGTGTGCTGCCGACCCGCCGTGAGCGATTCGACACCGCCGTCCGGCTCAGCGCCGAGTTGCAGGCCGAAAACGCCACCAACCCAGTCGACCTCGTGGTGCTCAACGACGCTCCACCGCTGTTCGCCCGTCGGATCGTGACCGAAGGCCGCCGCGTCTACTGCCGTGACCTTGAGATCGACCACGCGTTCGTGCGTGACGTCCAGCTCCGCGCCGCCGACCTGCAGCCCTTCCTCGAGCGCATGCAGGCACTCAAGCTCGAGGCCCTGGCCCCACGATGACGCACCTCGTCGAGCGCTTCTACGCCGTCGTGCACGCGATCGCGTCCCAGCAGTGATCCGGGCGCGTGACGCAGCCTTGGGTCGTCCCACGTCCGCACATGGAGTATGGTTCGGGCTATGAAGACGGCAGATTTCACGTTTCAGACCGAGGATGGTGCGAGCCTTCACGTGGCCGGCTGGGCGCTTGAGTCGCCCAAGGCGGTCGTCCAGGTGCTGCATGGGATGGCCGAGTACGGGTCCCGCTACGCGCGTCTGGCAGAGGCGCTGGCCGCTGCGGGTTACACCACCTACGCGCACGACCACCGCGGGCACGGCAAGAGCATCTCCGACGCGAGCCCGCCCGGGCACTTCGCCGACCACGACAGCTGGAACCGGATCGTTGCGGATGCGCACGGCGTCAATCGTGAGATCGCCAGGCATCATTCCGGTCTTCCGGTCCTCGTGCTCGGGCATTCGATGGGCTCGTTCGTCCTGCAGCAGTTGCTCTTCGAGCACCCGGGAGACATGGTCGCCGCGGCGCTTTCGGGATCGAGCGGCAAGCCGCCGGCGAAGGCTGCGGCGGGCGCGACCGTCGCGCGCTTCGAGCGGGTGCGCCTCGGCCGACGTCGTCCGAGCCCTCTGCTCACGCGCCTCAGCTTCGGCGACTACAACAAGGCCTTCGCACCCGCGCGCACCGATTTCGACTGGCTGTCGCGCGACCCCGCCGAGGTCGACGCGTACATCGCCGACCCACTGTGCGGCTTCCCGGTGTCCACCCAGACCTGGGTCGACCTGCTGGCCGCGCTGGGCCGGATCGCGGACCCGGGCAACGTGGCCAGGGTCCCCAAGGGAATGCCGCTCTACCTCTTCGCCGGCGACCGGGACCCGGTCGGCGAGTTCGGCAAGGGCATGAAGAGGCTCCACGACGCCTACACGCGCGCCGGGATCGTCGACGTCCGGCTCAAGCTCTACCCCGGCGGCCGGCACGAGGGCTTCAACGAGACCAACCGCCAGGAGGTGACCGCGGACTTCATCGCCTGGTGCGACGAGATCGTCGCCTCCCGCAGCTAGCCGCCGCTCCGCCGACTCCCCGACGTCCGTTCGAACGGTTGTGGCGCCGGCATCCTGCCGGCGAACGCCCGACACTCTGTCATCCCGAGCGAGGCTGCCAGCCCCATTCCTGTCATCCCGAGCGAGGCCGCGGCTCGTCACGGCGTAGCCGGAGGCGGAGACGGAAGCCGCAGTCGGCCYGCCACGGCGAAGTGCGAGGCACGAAGACGGGAGGGATCCCCCGAATGACAGGCGCGCCCAGTCGACCGGACTCGCGGTCACGACTCGCCKGGCGACAGACGTCCTTGAGATGCCAGGGGTTGCGCTCTTYCTTTCGGTAATAGCCATCARTTGMTTCTTGMGAATATATGTGCTATATTCTCATCGCGACGAAAGGAGCTGCTGATGCCTCAGCTTCATCTCTACGTTCCGAAGGAGATCGCCAGCGAGATTGCTCGACGTGCGCAATCGCGTGGGCTGTCGGTTTCTCGCTTTCTGGCGGATCTCGTGCGTCGCGAGGTGGCTGGCGGCTGGCCGGAGCGGTACTTCGATGAGGTCGCCGGCGGCTGGGTTGGCGAACCTCTCGAGCGGCCGGATCAGGGCAGCTACGAGCTGCGCGAGGAGCTCTGAGTGATCTACCTGCTGGACACCAATGCCTGCATCCGGCTGCTGAACGGCACCTCCCCGGCTCTCGTCGCCAGAATCGCCGACAGCGATCCGGCGCAAATCGCGCTGTGCTCGGTCGTCAAGGCCGAGCTGCTSTTCGGCGCCCGCAGGAACTCGCGGCGCGCAGACAACCTGCGGCTGCTCGAGAGCTTCTTCGAACCGCTCGCCTCCCTGCCATTCGACGACGCCTGCGCCGAGCGATATGGGGTCATTCGCAGCGAGCTCGAGTTGGCCGGCACACCGATCGGCCCGAATGACCTCATGATCGCTGCAACCGCACTGGCCCATGGTGCGACTCTGGTGACGAAAAACGTGAAGGAGTTCTCACGGGTGGCTGGGCTACGTCTCGAGGACTGGGAGCGCTGAAGCCGGCTAGCCTTGGGGCGGCCGCGTCAGCTGCGAGGCGCTCTGCAAGCCCTCGGCGATCTCCGGCAGGATGCCGAGCTCGACATAGATCGGTCTGACGTGGCGGCGGAACACCGGCAGCCTCGCGAAGAAAGCTGCCGCCGCGGCGAGGCAGACGACGCCGCTGGCGAGGAGGGTGACCGGCGCACCGAAGCGCTGCGCGGCCGCCCCGGCGAGGAGGCTGCCGAGCGGCGCCGCGCCGAAGAACGC
>PQAJ01000142.1 GCA_003105185.1 Holophagae bacterium | reverse complement strand
GGCGACGGCGGCGCGCCGGTGGTCGGGGCCGATGTGATGCTGCTGGCCGACGTCGCGCGCACGCCTCAGGGCGTCACGGATCAGACCGGAGCTGTGAGGCTGCGGGTCCCGCGCGAGCTGAATCGCTGCGCCGCAGTCGTCCGGGCCCTCGGCTTCGCCCTGAGGTCGTTCGAGGTCGTCGTCGGTGATGACCCTGAGCCCATCGCCGACGTGTCGCTGGACCACCTGGCGGGGTGGCTCGTCGTCGAGCTGCCCGAGGATCTGACGCGACCCGCCGGAAGCAGCCCGCTGCAACCCTGGCTCTGGCAGAACGGCGCTCGGGCCGACCTGCCGATCCTCGTCGGCTGGGCGTGGATGAACGGCGTGCCCGCCCCGCCCGGGTCCACGCGGTTCCGGATCCCTGAGATCGGTTCGGGGCAGTACCGCGGGTGCCTTGTGCCGATCGGCGGATCATCGCAGGGAGGCGGCGACTGTGTCGAGGGGTTCCTCGCGCCCGGCGGCGAGCTGACCCTCGATCTGAGCGGGAGCGACTGACCTCGGCCAAGGTCGGTTTTCCGGTCGCGACGCCCAAAATCACCAGCCCCCAAGCCCCAGCGCGGATTTGGTGTGCCAGGTACGGTGGTTGATGTTATGGCTGCGATGCCCCATCTTGACCGCCGGGCGACCGGGTTTCGTGTACAGTTGAGGCTCGGGACGGCGACGGCCACGAGGAGATGAGGCCATGAAACGCGCGTACTTCTGCCCCCACTGCCGCGGGCTGCTCAACCCCGGCACCAAGGTCGTCTTCGTCATCGAGCACGGGCGCGACCGGGGGCTGTTGCTGCTCAGCCCGGAGCTCGGCGACTACGCAACCGTGCTCGCCGAGTCGTTCCCGATCAAACCGGGGGCGCGCAACGACTTCTATTGCCCGATCTGCCACCACGACCTCACCTCGCCGGCCAACGACAACCTGGTCGAGATCCTGTGCCGCATGCCGGACGACTCCGAGGCGCGGGTCGCTTTCTCGCGGGTCGCCGGCGAGCACGCCACCTTCGTCTGCGGGCCGCGCGGCATCGCGAGCTTCGGTGAGCACGCGCGGCTCTACGAGAGCGCGAACTTCTTCGGCGAGGGCGAGCTGAGCCGGCGCTCCGACGGCTGAGCGAGCCGAGCGTCGAGAATGTCCGGGGACCCCCCACCAGTGGCCCACGCACGACGTCGCCGCCGGTGGCGCTGGCTGCTCCGAGTCGCGGGCCTCGTCGTTCTGCTGGCGATCGGCCTGGTCGTGCTGTGGGTGACGACCTGGCCCGACGTCGCTCCCCTCGCGAAGCGCTTCCCCGAGACCACCGCGTTCATCGAGCGCGACCGCGCCAAGGGCGTGAAGGTGCGCTGGCGGCCGGTCGCCTACGACAACATCGCCGACGACCTCAAGCTGGCCGTGCTCGTGGCCGAGGACATCAACTTCTTCAGCCACAGAGGGTTCGACACCTTCGAGATGTCCCAGGCCGCCCGCGATGCACTCGAGGGCGGACGAGTGCGCGGCGCGTCCACCATCACCCAGCAGCTGGCCAAGAACCTCTGGCTCTCCCCGGAGAAGACGCCGCGGCGCAAGCTCGAGGAGGCCGTGCTGTCGTGGCGGCTCGAGCGTGCGTTGAGCAAGCGCCGGATCCTCGAGCTCTACCTCAACGTCGTCCAGTTCGGCCCGGGGACATACGGCGCGGCGGCCGCCTCGACGCACTACTTCGGCGTGCCGCCGTCACAGCTGACCGCCGACCAGGCGGCGCAGCTCGCCGCCTCCTTGCCACGACCGTCCACCTGGCACCCAGGCGCCTCCAGCAGCGGCTACGCCCGGCACGTCGAGCGCATCCGCGGCCGCATGGAGCGTGCGACCTGGCTCGAGAAGCTGCTGTGAGTGATTGGTGATACGTGATAGGTGATAGGTGACGCGGGGCGAGCCGGTGTCATCTCCACGTTCCCGTTCCCGTCCCCGCTCCCGTTCTCGTCTCCTTGCGCGCTGCTCACCACCAAGTCACGAAGACACCAAGAACAGTCCTTGATGACGTCGAAGGAGGGATGGAAGCATCTCTCAACAGCCGCTCTTTGTGACTTTGTGCCTTCGTGGTTTGCGATGAGCCCCCGTCGAAGCCAGGTTGGGCGCCCGCGACCGACTTGCTGCCGCGGCGCGGCGAGACAGCGTCCACCGGCGATGTTAATTTGACACGGCCTTTCAGAATGATCCGGACAGCAGCCGGCGCGGGCGCCGGCCCGAATCGGGAGGACAACATGGCCGCCGACAATGGCATCTACCCCCCCAAGCCGGACATCGTGCGCGGCGCCCACCTGAGCTCGATGGAGGAGTTCCAGCGGCTCTACCGGCTGTCGTTGGACGATCCCGAGACCTTCTGGTCGAAGCAGGCCGAGCGCCTCACCTGGTTTCACAGGTGGACCACGGTCTTCGACAGCGACTACGAGAACGTGGACTTCGCCTGGTTCCTCGGCGGCCGGCTCAACGCCTGCTACAACTGCGTCGACCGCCACCTCCAGGATCGCGGCAACCAGGACGCCATCATCTGGGCCAAGGACGAGCCTGGCGAGTACCAGCACATCACCTACCGGCAGCTCAAGCACGAGGTCAGCCGGGTCGCCAACGTGCTCCGCTTCCACGGCGTGCAGAGCGGCGATCGGGTCTGCATCTACATGCCGATGATCCCCGAGCTCGCCTACACCATGCTGGCCTGCGCGAGGATCGGCGCGGTGCACTCGATCGTGTTCGGCGGGTTCTCGTCGGAGTCGCTGCGCGACCGGATCCTGGATGCCGGCGCCAAGGTCGTGGTCACCGCCAACGAGGGCCTGCGCGGCGGTCGCCGCCTGCCACTCAAGGACATCGTCGACCGGGCGGTCGACGGTCTCGACCTGGTCGAAACCGTGCTCGTCGCGCGCCGCACCTCGACCGACGTTCCGATGCGGCCGGGTCGCGACTACTGGCTCGACGAGGAGTGCCGCCGGCAGCGCTCGACCTGCACCTTCGAGTGGATGGGGTCCGAGTGCCCGCTGTTCATCCTCTACACCTCGGGGTCGACCGGCAAGCCCAAGGGCGTGCTCCACACCACCGGCGGGTACATGGTCTTCGCCGCCACGACCCATCACTACGTCTTCGACTACCGGCCCGGCGAGATCTACTTCTGCGCCGCCGACATCGGCTGGATCACCGGCCACAGCTACATCATCTATGGCCCCCTCGCCAACGGCGCGACCACGGTGATGTTCGAGTCGATACCGACCTACCCCGACGCCGGCCGCTACTGGCAGGTGGTCGACGACCTCGGGGTCAACATCTTCTACACTGCCCCGACCGCCCTGCGTGCCATCAACCGCGCCGGCGACGCGTGGGTGAAGAGGCACTCGCGGGCGTCGCTGCGCATCCTCGGCACCGTCGGCGAGCCGATCAACCCCGACACCTGGCGCTGGTACCATGACGTGGTCGGCGAGGGTCGTTGCGCAGTCGTCGACACCTGGTGGCAGACCGAGACCGGCGGCATCCTGATCACGCCGCTGCCCGGGGTCACCGCCGCCAAGCCCGGCTCGGCGACGCTGCCGTTCTTCGGCGTCAAGCCGCTGGTTGTCGGCGACGACGGCACGATCCTCGAGGGTAACGGGGTCAGCGGCAACCTGTGCATCGCGCAGGCCTGGCCCGGCCAGGCGCGCACCGTGTGGGGCGACCACGAACGCTTCGGCGAGACCTACTTCACCCGCTTCCCCGGGCTCTACTTCACCGGCGACGGCTGCCGCCGGGACGAGGACGGCTACTACTGGATCACCGGCCGGGTCGACGACGTCATCAACGTCTCCGGCCACCGGCTCGGCACCGCCGAGGTCGAGAGCGCCCTGGTCGCCCACGAGGCGGTCGCCGAGGCCGCGGTGGTCGGCTTCCCGCACGACATCAAGGGCCAGGGCATCTTCGCCTACGTGATCCTCCATGAGGGCGCGACAGTCAACGGCGAGCCGCAACAGCTGGTCGGCGCACTCAAGGAGCAGGTCCGGCACGTCATCGGGCCGGTGGCGACCCCGGATGAGATCATGGTCGTCTCCGGCCTGCCCAAGACGCGGTCCGGGAAGATCATGCGTCGCATCCTGCGCCAGATCGCAGCCGGCGAGTACACTGACCTCGGCAACGTCACGACCCTCGCCGACCCGGAGATCGTCGACCGGTTGATCGAGGCGCACCGCGCCCTTCAGGCGGGTTGAGCCGGAAGGCGGGCGCGCCGGGAATGATGGAGACGCGTGATGCAGGCGCATGACGCAGGACTGCTGCGGGATCTCCTCACTTCACGCAGGGTGCTCGCGCTGGCGGTGGTGGCCGACGGCGAGCCGGTGCTCGGCATGGTGCCGTTCGTCGCCGAGGCCGACCTCTCGGCAGTGCTGATCCACGTCTCGCAGCTGGCACCGCACGGCAGGGCACTGGCGGCCGGCGCACCGTTCGCGGTCCTCATCCATGGCCTCGACACACCCGACGTGAGCCCGGGCGAGATCCCACGGGTGCGGCTGTCTGGCCACGCGGTGCCGGTGCCCCGGGGCCTCGCCGAGTACCCCGCCGCGCGCGCCGCCTACCTGGCCCGCTTCCCGGAGAGCGAGGTGACCTTCGGCCTCGCCGACTTCGAGCTCTTCCGGCTGCCGTTCGAAGGCGGCCGCCTGGTCGCCGGCTTTGCCCGCACGGTCGATCTGCGCCCCGATACCCTGCGCCGGGCTGCGAATGCCCCAGCGAGCGAAGAGGAGAGCTCCTCGTGATCGACTCCAGGCCGCGCACTACCCTTATCGCCGGCGCGACCGGCCTGGTCGGCGCCGAGCTCCTCGATCTGCTGCTGGCGGACCCGGAGGTCGCCCGGGTCCACAGCCTGGTACGGCGCCCGTCCGGTCGCGCCAACGACGCACTGGCCGAGCAGGTCGTCGACTTCTCAAACCTCGCTGCGGCCGCGATCGCGCCGCCGGTCGACGAGGCCTACTGCTGCCTCGGAACGACCATGCGCGCCGCCGGCAGCCGCGACGCCTTCCGGACGGTGGACTTCGAGCTCGTGGTGGCGTTCGCGCGCCTCGCGCTCCGCCTCGGCGCCGCCAGCCTCACGGTCATCTCGTCGCTCGGCGCCCACCCCGGGTCGCGGTCCTTCTACCTGCGCACCAAGGGCGAGGTCGAGCGGGAGCTGATCGCGCTCGGGCTGCCCAGCCTAGGGATCGTCAGGCCGTCGCTGCTGCTCGGGCAGCGCCGGGAGCTGCGGTTCGGCGAATTCGCCGGCGAGCTCGGCCTGCGGCTTGCCTCACCGCTCCTGAAGGGATCGCTGGCGCGCTACCGCCCGGTCCACGCCCGCACCGTCGCCTGCGCGATGGCCGAACTCGGCCGCCGGGGCGAGCCCGGGGTGCACGTCCTCGAGTCGGACGACATCCAGCAGCTCGGCACCGAGCGCCCGTGAGGCTCGGGCTCGACGTCGGCCTGCGCCCCTGACACCCCATTCCCGCCGGAGACGGTGCTCCAGGGTGGGCGTCACTCCTGCATCGGCGACTTGGTCTTCTTGTAGCCGGCCGGCACCGCGAAGGTGTCGGCCGGAATGTCGGCCTTGCTGATCTCAGTCACCTCGGTGCGGCTCGAGGCGTCCATCCCCATCATCGTCATCTCGACGTCGGTGGCGAGCGGGAAGCCGTCGATCTTCTTCATCTCTTCGAGCATTTTCTCGAACCGCCCCGCCATCGGCCCCATCATGGCGTACGACATCTTGCTCGCGTCGTAGTAGCTGACGGGCATCTTGACCTCAGGGGTCACCCACAACGTCTCCTTGAACTTCTCGCCCATGCTGAGCACGTACTTGGTGCAGGTGTAGCCGATGATCTCGCGGGTCTCGGCCGTCTTTTGGACCTGCACGTCCTTGACCTTGCCCATCATGGTTTCCATCATCGGGTTCGACGCGAGCATCTCGTTGAGCCCGGCGAAGTACTGCTGCATCTCCTCGAAGGTGGTCTCGTAGTAGGTCTTCTTCTTGTGGTCGATTCCGATCAGCTTGCCAGCCGCCAGGTCGACGATCGTGTCGTTGGCGCCATCCGACATCCGCATCCTCTCGGCCGTGATGTAGTGGGTCGAGGTCGTAGGCTCCCCCTTGGCGGGCGTCACCTTCGAGACGATCGTCAGGTCGCTGGCGGCCGCAGCCGCCGCGATGCCCACGGCCACCAGGATAAACGCAGTCTTCGTCCACACACGGTGCATCGTTGCCTCCACTTGTTTTGCCGGGCCGCAGCTCGCGACCCGTCCGCGAGCTGCCTCGGCTTGCCCGCCATGCTACCCCGGACCGCGCCCGATGAGAAGTGTTCTCGGCGACGAAGTCCGGCACAGGTCTCAATAGACGAGCGTCTTGTCCGCCTCCAGCGCGAGCTGGGCGGCCTCGCCGAGAGTGACGATCCGCACGCCCTCCACCAGATCCTCTCTCTTGAGGCCACGCGCCTCCGTGCACGTCCGGCACACGATCACCGCGCCCCGGCGCAGGATCGGCTTGAGCATCCGCTCCACGTTGTAGTAGCCATCCGGCGTCTGCTGGCCGGCCTTGGCGCAGAGCACGGCGTCGTTGGACAGGTAGAGCGTCAGCTCGAGCTCCTCCTCCAGGGTCAGCATGGCCTCGGCCATGCGCAGCCCCTGGTAGCTGCGCTCGGAACCATAGGGCGCGTCGTTCAGGATCACCATCACGTGCATCGGTCCTCCCCGGCTCGGCGGGTCCGCCGCCCATCTTACGGCAGCTCAGCCGGAGGCGGATGGTCGGTGTCGGGGTGCAACCCGGTCCATGGCGTCGGTAGCGCGGACCCGACCCGACGCGGTTCTCGACCATGCTCTCCCTCACCGCGCCTGGACGGCCTACAATCACCTCCTAACAGGGAGGCGCCCAATGGAATCGAGATTCGCGGTTGCCCTGCTGTCACTCATCCTGATCGCGCCGGCTGCAGCCCGCGCGGGCGACACCACGCCCGAGCTCGAGCAGCGTCTGGGGCAGCTCGAGGCCTCGGTGGCGGCCTTCGAGCACCGCTTCGACGAGCTCGCCAAGCAGATCGACGACCTGCTGTGGTTCGACCGGGTCGGCGACGTCGCCGTGGTCGACAAGGTCCGCATCTACGGCCCGCCGCTCGCCAACGAGCCCAACCCGACCGGGATCGGCGCCGGCAACCACGTCAAGTTCTACAGCTACCTGTTCACGCCGCGGGCGGAGTTCGGGGGTCAGAAGCTCCCCCTGCTGGTGCTGCCCCATGGCGGCGTCCACGCCGACTTCACCACCTACCACGCCCACATCGTGCGCGAGCTCATCGCCCAGGGCTACATCGTGGTCGCGCCKGACTACCGGGGCTCGACCGGGTACGGYCGCGACATGTGGGAGAAGATCGACTAYGGCGGCCGCGAGGTCGACGATGCGCTGGCCGCGCGCGACTGGGTGGTCGCCAACCACCCCCGGGTCGACCCCGGCCGGGTCGGCATCATCGGCTGGTCGCACGGCGGGCTGATCACTCTGATGAGCCTCTTCGACCACCCGGAGGCGTACGCTTGCGGCTTCGCCGGCGTGCCGGTCTCCGACCTCGTGCTGCGCCTCGGCTACTCGGACCAGTCCTACCGCGACCTCTTCGAGGCCGACTACCACATCGGCCAGTCGGTCAACGAGAACCTCGAGGAGTACAAGCGGCGCTCGCCGGTGTGGCAGGTCGACCGGCTGACCCGGCCGCTGAGGATCCACACCAACCCGCACGACGAGGACGTGAACTTCATCGAGGTCGAGCGGCTGGTCCAGGCGCTGCAGGCGGCCGGCAAGGACTTCGAGTACCAGGTCTATGATGTGCCCGGCGGGCACAGCCACGACCGGCTCGACACCCCCGAGGCGTGGCGGGCGCGGCAGGACATCTATGCCTTCCTCGCCCGCTACCTGAAGCCCCCGAACCCGAAGATCTCGCTCGGCATCAGCGAGGACGGCCTCGCCGCCCCCTGACGAGGCTCGGAATCCGTTCTCTGGAGGATTCACGCCACCGGCGAGCTGAACCGCTGAGGGCACAGGGAACGCGGAGAGAGGCCGTCTGACCCTTCCGACAGTCTTCTCTGCGACCTCGGCGCTCTCTGCGGTTCACTCCCGGCGTCAGGGACAACTCTCAGCGCGCGAGGAGCACCTCGCCGCTGCCCATGCCGCCGCCCACGCAGCGGCTGGTGACGCCGAGCGAGCCACCGCGACGCCGCAGCTGGTGGACCATGTCCACCACCTGCCTGGCCCCCGTGGCGCCTACCGGGTGGCCGAGCGAGATCCCGCTCCCCCACTGGTTGGTCCGGTCGCGCGGCAGCTCCGGCAGGAAGGCGAAGGCCGCGGCGAGCACCGCGGCGAAGGCCTCGTTGAGCTCGAAGAAGTCGACGTCGCCGATCGCCACCCCGGCCCGCTCGAGCAGCGGCGGGACGACCTTGAAGGCGCCCTCGCCCATCAGCTCCCGGGGCACCCCGACGTTGTGCCAGGCGACGAGCTCGGCGAGCGGCTCGAGGCCGAGCTCGGCGGCGCGCTGCTCGCTGGCCAGCAGCACCGCCGCGGCGCCGTCGTTGATGCTCGAGGCGTTGAGGGTGGTGATCGTGCCGTCCTTCTTGAAGTACGGCTTCGCCGCGGAGAGCTCCTCGGGAGTTATTGGGCGCGGGCCCTCGTCACGCTCCACCAGCTTCGGATCGCCGCGCCGCTGCGCCAGCTCGACCGGCGTCACGTAGCCGTCGAAGAGACCGCTCTCCCAGGTTGCGAGGGCGTTGTAGTGGCTCAAGTACGCGATCTCATCCTGGGCCTCACGAGTGCAGTGGTACTTCTCAACCAGGCGCTCGGTGAGCAGGCCCATCAACTCGCCGCCGGCGACGTGGCTGTCGGTGAGCGCGGAGAACAGCCCGTCGACGAGCTGAAAGTCGCCGTAGAGCTGGCCCTTGAGGCGGCCCGCGTAGAGGTAGCGGGGGATGTTGCTCATCGACTCGACCCCGCCGGCGATGCCGAGGCGGATCTCGCCGAGCAGGATGCGCCGCGCCACGCTGTGGATGGCGGCGCCGCTCGACGCGCAGTTCTCATGGAATGTCGTCCCGGGCACCGTCGGCGGCACACCGGCCAGCTCGGCCGCGGTCTTGGCGATGTTGGGGGCGCGAGCGTCCTGCGCCACCCAGCCCAGCGCGGTGTAGTCGACGTTCTCCGGGTCGATCTTCGTCGCGCGGAGGAGCGCCGCGATGACCTGGCGCGACAGGTCGAGAGCCTGCAGGCCGGACAACGCGCCGCCGATGGCTCCGATCGGCGTCCGCACCGCCCCGACGATCACCAGCCCGTTGCGCTTCATCGTGCGTCCCTCCCCGCGGTGGTTCGACGAGAGCATACGCCACCGCCGGGCGCGGGTACCATGAGCGGTGGTGACCATCCCGAGCCCACCGCCGCTCCGCGCCGGGCGCCTGCTCCGCGAGCTCGCCGGGCTGCGCGCTGCAGGAGGCCTGCTGCTGCGCGCGCCCTCGCTCGCCCGCCTGCCCCGCGGCAGCGGCGCGCCGGTGCTCGTCGTCCCGGGCTTCGGGGCGGGCGACGGCTCCACCTCGCTGCTGCGGGGCTACCTCGCCCTGCTCGGCTACCGGGTCCGGGGTTGGGGGCTCGGCTGCAACCGCGGCAACGTCGGCGCCCTCATCCCGCGCGTCACCGAGCTGGTGGCCGCTCTGGCCGCCGAGGAGGGGCAGAGTCTGCGCCTCGTCGGCTGGAGCCTGGGCGGCTACCTCGTCCGCGAGGCGGCGCGCGAACGGCCCGCTGACGTGGCGTCGGTCGTCACTCTCGGTGCCCCGGTCGTGGGCGGGCCCAAGTACACCGCGGTTGCCGAATCCTACCGTCGGCGGGGCTACGACCTCGACGCCATCGAGGCCACGGTCGCGGCGCGCGAGCGGGTGCCGATCACGGTCCCGATCACCGCGATCTACACCCGCAACGACGGTGTCGTGGCGTGGCAGGCCTGCATCGACCGCACCAGCCCACAGGTCGAGCACGTGGAGGTTCGCTCCACCCACATCGGGCTCGGCGTCGACCCGGAGGTCTTCCGGATCGTGGCCGAGCGCCTGGACCCTGGCAGCTTCGACCTTCCACTATGATCGCTGCGATGGCCGCGCTCCCTGAGTTCCGGCCGGCGTGGTGGCTGCCGGGGCCGCACCTCCAGGCGGTCGGGGCGCGGCTGCTGCGGCCCCGTGGCCGCGTCCGCTGTGAGCGCGAGCGATTCGAGCTCGCCGACGGCGACTTCGTCGACCTCGACTGGGTAATCGAGGCGGGCGGCCGCTCGCCGGACCGCGACGCCCCGCTGGTGCTGGTCCTGCACGGCCTCGAGGGCTCGTCGTCATCCGATTACGTGCTGTCGATCCACTGCGCGCTGGCCTCGCGAGGCCTCGCCTCGCTCGCGCTCAACTTCCGCTCCTGCAGCGGCGAGCCGAACCGGCTGCCGCGCTTCTACCACTCCGGCGACACCGGCGACGCCGCCGCGGTCCTCAGACTGCTGCGCGAGCGCTTCCCGGCGCGCAGAATCGGCGCGGTCGGCTTCTCGCTCGGCGGCAACGTGCTGCTCAAGCTCCTCGGGGAGTGCGGCGGCGGAGGTCGGGAGGGCCTCGCCCCCGACGCCGCGGTCGCGATCTCGGTGCCCTTCGACCTCTCGGCCGGCATCATCACGCTGGAGCATGGCCTCGGTCCCCTCTACCAGCGCTACTTCCTGCGCAAGCTGCGGCGCAAACTCCGGCTCAAGGCGGCGCTGCTGCGCGGCCACGTCGACGTCGATTGCCTCCTCGCCGTCCGGACCCTGCGCGACTTCGACGATCTCGCCACGGCGCCGCTGCACGGCTTCGCAAACTCGGCCGACTACTACCGCCGGGCGAGCTCGAAGCCCGTCCTCGGCGCGATCCGGGTCCCGACGCTGCTCATTCACGCCGCCGACGACCCATTCCTTCCCTCGTCCGCGATTCCGCGCGCCGAGGTCGAGGCGAGCCCGCACCTCAATGCGATCTTCCCCGATCACGGCGGCCATGTCGGCTTCGTGAGCGGCCCGCCCTGGGCGCCCGTGTTCTGGGCCGAGCAGACAGCGGCAACATTCCTCGCCGCCCGCCTGCTCTGACCCAGGCCCCTCGCCCTTCTTCCTTCTACCTTCTTTTCTCTGGTCAATCCGTGCAGCGGATTGACGCTAGTGGACCTCTTCGACGCCGCCCTTGGCCCGCTCGATCTGTGCCCCGACGCCCGACATCGACCAGCTGATCGGGCCGCGTGCCTGGTGGGCAAGCAGCCCCTCGGGGTCGTAGATCAAGGTCTCCGGAAGACGGCGCACGCCGCACAGGGCGGCGGTCTTGCCCTTGGCGTCCAGGTAGAGCGACGACGTGGGCACCCGGGCCTTCTCGGCCCACGCCTCGAGACCCTCCCACGATGGCGCCTGGGCGATGAAGACCAGCTCGACCATCGGGTCGGCGGCAGCGGTGGCAGCGAAGCGAGCGGCCTGGGTCTGCTCGGCCGAGCTCGGCGCCGTCGGGTCGAACCAGTGCAGCACGAGCACCTTGCCGGGCCGGCCGACGAGGTTCCGGCGGCCACCGCCGAAGCGCTCGATCCACAGGAAGCCGCCAGCGTTGAGCTTGGCGATGGCGTGGTCGTGGTCGGCGTGGCGCGGCGGCGTCTGGCTGTAGTACATCTGGACGCCGATAAGCGCGGCGGCCACGATGAAGATCGCGCCGATGATGAGGCGGTTGCGAGTGGTGACATTCATGGCGGGGGGAGGATAACAGAGAGGGCGTCCGGCGTCTCCAGGTGCCGCATCGGCAGGCGGTGCTAACACACCTGGCCACGCAACCAGACCAGGGAGGATTGAATGCTCAAGCGCATCCTGTCGGCGACCGTGGCCATCTTTGTGGCGTGGCAGGTGCTCGACCTCGTGATCCACACCGTGATCCTGCGCCCCGCCTACGAGGCGACGGCCTCGATGTGGCGGCCGATGGGCGAGATGAAGATGGGCCTGATGTGGATCATCGGCGCCATCGCGGCCTTCTGCTTCGCTGCGATCTACGGCTGGCTCGTCCGGCCCAAGAGCTTGAATGCAGCACTGAAGTACGGGCTGCTCTTCGGCATCGGCGCCGGCGTCAGCATGGGCTACGGCAGCTACTCCGTGATGCCGATCCCGTACCTGATGGCGTTCACCTGGTTTGCCGGCACCGTGATCGAGGCGCTCGTCGCGGGCGTGCTCGCCGGCCTGATCGTCCGGGAAGGCTGATCCGCCGCGCCTCCTCGACGCCGGGAGGACGCACGGCCCTTCGGCGGTATCATGGCGCCATGCTGACGCCCCCGAGCCGCCGGCGATGACCGCCGGCTTCGGCGCGATCGATCAGGCGATTGTCGTCCTCTACCTGGCCGGGATGCTGGGCGTCGGCGTGCTGACCGCCAGCCGCATCCGCGACTTTCGCGACTTCTTCATCGCCGGTGGCCGCCTGACCACCCCCCTCCTCACCTGCACCCTCGTCTCCACCTACTACGGCCTCGACGTGACCTTCGGCAGCTCGGAGACGGCGTTCTACGAGGGGATCGCCGCCTTCGTCGCCTACTCCGCGCCCTTCTACGTCTTCTACGTTGCGGCGGCCCTGCTGGTCGTGCCGCGGCTGCGGCGGCTGTCCGCGATCTCGCTCCCTGAAGTGATGGGCGACGCCTACGGGCCGCCGGCGCGGGCCGCGGCGGCGCTCGCCAGCTTCGTCTACAGCGCACCGATCATCTCGGTCGCCGGCATGGGTCTGATCGGCGCGACCTTCTTCGGAATCGAGCCGTGGGTCGGGTGCGTCATCGGGGCGTCCGTCGCGCTCGCCTACACCGTGCTCGGCGGCCTGCTCGCCGACGCCATGACCGACGCCGTGCAGTTCGTCATCATGTGCGTGTCGGCCGCCGTCGCCGCCGCGATCGTTCTCGTCAAGGTCGGAGGTCCTGAAGCGATCGGCGCGCGGCTGGGCAGCGAAGCCCTCGCGCCCCTCGGCACGCTTTCCGCCTGGGAGCTGCTGGTGTTCGTCGGCATCGCAATGACCCCGCTGGTGGAGCCGGCGTTCTACCAGCGCATCTTCGCCGCCGCCGCGACCAGCCAGATCGTCCGCGCGCTGCTCATCGGAACGGTGCTGTGGGCGTGCTACGACTGGATCGTGGTCTACCTCGGGCTGGCCGGCCGCGATCTCGTCGCCGCCGGACACCTGCCGGCGGATCTGGACGGCAGCGCGGCTTTGCTGGCGGTGGTGGCCTGGGCCCTGCCGCCGGGACTGCTCGGCCTGTTCGTGGCCGGGTGCTTTGCCGCCGCCATGTCGACGGTGGACTCGTACACCCTGATCGCGGCCGGGAACATCGTCTACGACGGCTGGCAGTCGGTGACCGGCCGCCGCCTCTCGGACCGAACCCTGCTGCTCGCGACCCGGCTGCTCGCGGCGGTGACCCTGGCGGCCGCGCTCGGCCTGTCGCTCCTCTTCGAGCGGCTTCGGGACGCCTGGATCTTCATGTCGACGGTGCTCCTGTCGACCGTCTTCTGGCCATTGCTCGCCGTGCTCTTCCTGCCCCGCCTCGCCACGCCCCGCGCCGGTCGCTGGAGCGCGCTGGTGGGGCTTGCCGTTTCGCTGCTGCTGTTCGTCGCCTTTCAGACCCTCGGGTCGCCGACCGACGACGAGTCGCTGGCCATCACCGTCGCGCTCGCCGGCCGGTCGCAGGTGCTGGCGCGGGAGGCGGGGCTGCTGATCGCGCTGCCGCTCTCGTTCGCGGCCTTCGTGGCCGGCTGGCTCGCCGACCGGCGAGTCGGGAGGTCCCGATGACGGTCGTCACCTGGCTCGCGATCCTGGTGCTCGGGCCCGGGTCGCTGGCGGTCTTCTGGTTCTTTCTCCGCGACCTCAAGGCGGTCATGGGCGAGCGCCGGAGCAACGACGAGCGCGACAGCCGAACCGAGCCGGGTGTGAGATGACCACGCCGCCGTGCAGCCGCCAGCCTGCGCCCGGGTGGCGGCCGCCGCATCGGCTGGGGTCAGGAACCCGCGAGCAGCGCCCGCTCCACGGGCGGCAGGCGCTCCCAACGCTCTGAGATCCAGCTCACTCCTTCGAGAAAGGCGTTGGCGCGGTCGGTCGCCGGACACGCCTCGCGCACCAGCTTCCAGAACGCGGCCGAGTGGTCAGCGTGGAAGGAATGGGCAAGCTCGTGCGCCACCACCGCCTCGAGGACCCATGCCGGCAGCTGGCGCAGGCTGCCGTGGAGCCGCATCAGACCGGTGCCCGGGCTGTAGCTCCCCCAGCGCGAGCGCTGGGTGGTCACGAAGCGCACCGACCTGACCCGCGGCGGCTTCGGGAACTTCTCGGCGACCTTGCGCGCCACGGCCAGCGCCCGGTCGTCCGCGTTGAGCACCTCGGCCCGGGCGCGCCGCACCAGCATCCGGGCGAGCCGGCGAACCATCGCGTCGAGCTCGGCTCGCTGCACGCCCGGCGGCGCGCTCACCCGCAGCTCGTTGCCCACCAGGGTGGCGTTGACGTTGCGCACGCGCTTGCGCACGATCCGCGCTCGCAGGGTCGTGCCGTCGACAGTGATCTTCTGCACCGTCTCTCGCATCCGGCGCAGTGTACCCGAACCAGCGCCGGCTCTCACCGGCTGCCTCCGGGCGGATCCCTCCCATCGGCCGCGGCGCGCCCCGGGGTGGCCGCCCCGGGGCGCGCTCCCGCCTCTCGACGCCTCACTCGACGGCGCCACGACGCGGCGCCACAGACGACTGCTCCCCGCGCCCGGCTTCACGATCGCGAGGCCGGCCGGAGCTGACCACGGTCACGCTGCCGGCCTGCCACCCAACGCACGCTTTCCCCCGTGTGGGCGTACACTGGGCTCGGAAAAGACAGTGGTGGAATGGGCCATGACAGACGGAAGCCGGCGGCGGGCTCTTGACCGCTTGGTGGCGCAGATGGCGGACCCCGTGTTCGTCCTCCGCCATCGGCGCGTCCCGTCGGGCCGTGAGCAGGGCGGCCACGTCAGCCCGTCGTTGCTGGCAATGTCCGGTCCGCGTTCGCGCTACGTCCGCAGCTGGCGCCGCCACGCCCGTCGTTGCCCGGCCTGCGCCGCGACCTTCCGCTACCTCGGGCTGTCGCTCGACTGAGGAGCGCCCCCAGGGCGCGCTTCATCCGCGAACCGGACCGTCAACGTCCGCCCCAACAGGCCCTCGAGCGGGTCCGGCGTGATCGCGATCGCTTCGCCGCGGGCGAGCGCGTCCGGGAGCGCAAAGCCCTGCTCGCGGATCAGGTAGGCGACCCACAGGTACGAGGCCCGCCATCCGATCGTGCAGTGCACGAGCACCGGGCCAGGGTGGTCGGCCAGGGCCTTCGCGAGCCGATCCACGGCCTGCGGGGTGTAGGGGTGCTCGGCGCCGCCGAGCGGGATCGCGATGTACTCCATGCCGAGGTCGGCGACCGCCGCCGCCTCGTCGTACGGCACCCGCTGCCGGTCGTCCATCTCGGGCGGCGTCCGCAGGTTGACGACCGCAGTGATCCCGAGCTCGCGCAAGGCCGCGAGCGCCGCCTGCGACGGCTGGCCGCCGATGTACACCCTGCCGTCACGAAACAGGTTCTGCTCGACGCCCCCGATGCCCTCGACGCGCTCGGGCTGCCGGCTGCGGTCGAGCTGGAGGTCGGTGATCGCTCCGCTCCCCTGCTCCGCGCTCGCCGGCGGCGCCGCTGCGGCGAGCAGGACGGCGGCGCCAATCCACCAACGTCGCGAACTCATCGCGCTCACTCGGCGGCCCGGCGGGTCATGGTGAAGACGGTGGCGTGCTGCTCCTGGCCGCCTTCCCAGTAGACCCACCGCTCCTCGACGTGGGTGGCATCCGCGACCCGGATGGTCCACTCGTGGATGTGGCCGTCCTCGGGCTTCATGTTGCTGCCGCCGGTGAACGCGAAGTGCAGGCCCTCGGACGCCGGCGCGGACGCATCGAGCATGGTGCGCGGCTGGTTGCCGACCGCGCAGTAGTGGGTCGCGACCAGCTGTTCGCCGTCCCGGTGGTAGACGGTGATCATCTCGTGCTGGGTGCCCGGGAACATCTCCTCGATCACGATGCTGCCGGCCGAGGCGACGCGGTAGACGATGATCCCGGGGCCGTTCGGGGTCACCGCATCCCAGGTTCCGGCCAACGCCTTGAGCTGCGCGAACGCCTGGTCCTCGCGTTCCCCTGCCGCCGCCAGCGTCGACAGAAGCAGGCACGCGACGGCGACAAGGACGCTGGGTGTCTTTGCCATGAATCATCTCCGTCTCGGCGGCCGGGCCGGCGTGTTTCTGAGATCCAGTATACGCACGGCCTTGACAAGGGTTCGCGTCCCCCGCCCCGGGAGATGTCCCGCGCGTGGCCCGATCGCCACCTGCCCACGCGCGCGATCTACGCGAGCGAGAGGAGGTTCGCAGCCGCCAGCCCGCTCAGACCTCCCGGTAGAACCAGCCCGCGACCAGCGTCGCCAGCACCGCGCCGACCAGCAGCTCGAGCAGCCAGCCGGCCGGGATGCCGCGCTCCATCGGCGCCCAGGTCGCCAGGTAGAAGTTGACCGGGAAGCCGGCCAGGAAGCCGCCGATCAGGCCGACCTTGACTGCGGTGCCCGGACCGGGGCCCCACGCCAAGCGCACGCCGGCGTAGAGCGCCGCCAGCAGCAGCCCCATCACCAGGAACTGGACGATCCACACCACCATGAAGAAGGGGTAGCGTGCCTGCTCCTGGGTGAGCATGGTCCCGGCCTGCATGGCGGCCTGGTACTTGGGCATCATCAGGCCGTAGTAGACGATCATCCCCCAAACCCACCACACGATGCCGCCGACCAGCCCGCCGATCCACACGCGCTTTGTGTTCACCATGGCCATCGGACTCCTCCTTCTCGAAGCGCTTGCCAGACAGTCTAGCACCGCGAGAAACCGAGGCTGATCGTGACCGCTGCCACTCGGCCGGCGGGCGGTGTGGCGCGCGCGACCGGCGCAGCTTGACGTTGAGACAACGCCCTGCTAGCCTCAACCCCGAGGATGAGGAGGGTCTCTGCGATGAAGAAAGCCCTGTTTGTGGTTGTGGTGTGCTGTCTGATCGCTGGCCTCGCCGTCGCGGCTGCGCCGACGAGGGTTCGTCAGACCGGCGCACCGAACGCAGCCGGAGCACCGGCCGGTGGCGAGGCGTTGCAGTGGATCGACTACTGGAACACGTCCGGGGCCTTCTACTACACCTGGAGCGGAGATCCCGCCTACATGTCAAACGTCTTCAAGCCCACCGCCGGCTGGTACCCGCTCGACGTGGTCGCCCTCGAGGTGTGGGCGTTCGCGCTCGACAACAACACGGCCACCGGCGCGGCGGGCGTGCTCAACGGCGTGGCTGTGTTCGATCCGGCCGGCGGCCTACTCGCCCGCCAGCTCAACATCAATGCCCAGGTCAAGACGTGGACCAACGTTTCGCTGAGCTCTCCGCCGCGCATCAATACCGGCAACTTCATCGCCGGCTTGTGGAACAGCAATGCCGGTAGCCCCGTGTACAACGACGCCGGCTACCAGTGCACCGCGATCAACTGGACCCCGCCGCCGACCGAGCCTCTCGTTTTCTTGACTGCTGGGTCGGGCGCGACCGCCGGCGGGGCCGGCCCGTGGATCCCGACCGACTGGGGCGCCGGCTACAGCACCGTTTCCGCGGCATCGGTCCGCGCCCAGGTCAACACCAACGTCCCGGTCGAGCTGATGAGGTTCGACATCGAATGACCTCCTCACCGGAGCCTAGAGCCTTTCGAAACTAGCTCCAGCACGCAATCTCGTCAGCGGCCCAGGGTCCACGGAACCTGGGCCGCCTTGTTTCTTGGTCGCCACGGCAGGTCCGCGCCGGCTGTCCGATGCCTTGGGGATTGCCGGTGGGGGGCTCATTGCCTACCATCGTCGGGTGAACCACGGAGAATGAACGTGCCCGCCTCGCCAAACCGACCCCACCGCCGCGTCTCGCGGCTGGTGAGCCTGGCCCTCCTGCTTGCCGCGAGCTGCGGTCGAGGCGTTCCTCCTGACGCGGTTGCTGTCTACGACGGCGGTTGGGTCACCGCGGCGGAGGCCCAGCGCTATCTCGGCTCGCTCAATCGCCGCCGGTTGCGCACCGACGCCGCGCTCGACACCGAGGAAGGGCTGACGGACCTGCTGGGCGAGCTCGCGTTCCTCAAGATTCTGGCGGCGGAGGCCGGGGAACTGCCGGCGGCGCCGGCCGCCCTCTACCTCGATCCCCGCGGCAGCCTTCTGGTCAGCTACTACATCGAGCGCACCGGCAAGCGCAGTCACGAAGTGAGCGACGAGGAGGCGCTCGCCTTCTACCAAGAGCACCTCACGGACCGCTTCACGGTTCCGGAGGCAGTCAAGTTCCAACACATCTTCCTGCGCTCCGACCGTCATCCACACCAGGAGCTCGAAGGAACCGTCCGCACGATTCTCGATCAGCTCGCCGACGGTACCCCCTTCTCCGAGCTCGTTGCCGCGTACTCCGAGTCTGGCAGCGCCGGTCAGGGTGGCGTGGTGGGCCCGGTCTACCGCGGCCGCATGGATCCCGCCTTCGAGGACGCGATCTACCGGCTGGCGCCGGGACGAACGGGCGTGGTGCGCTCCTCCACCGGAGTTCACGTGGTCGAGGTGCTCGAGAAGCGACCACCTGAGGTGACTGCTTACGAGGCTGTCAAGCAGCAGATCGCCAACGCGATCATGGATCGCCGCAACCAGGTCGAGCGGGAGCAGCTGCTCGCAACCCTGCGCTCGCACCACGGCGTGGTGGACCGCAGCGGCGACCCGACGCTGCAGCCCGACGACGTGGCGCTGCAGGTCGGCGACCGCGAGATGACGAGGCGGCAGCTCGACACCTACCTTGCCGCGCGCACTATGAGCCGGGGGCCTGTGGTCGGAGCCGAGCAGAACCTCAGCCGGCAGTTGGTCGATGACCTCGTCACCAGCAATCTGCTCTACCTGGACGCGGTGGAGCGAGGCCTCGACCGCGAGCAGGCGTTCATCGATCGCTGGGAGCTCCGCGAGCTGCGCCGGAGGGCCCGGTTGGCACAGCAGCGACGACTCGATGCGTGGGCGGAGTCAGTGGGCGACGAGGAGGTGCTCGGATTCTACCAGGACAACCAGGCCCGCTTCGCGTTGCCGCAGCGGTTCCAGGTGAGCTACGTCCAGATGCCCCTGGGCGGCGGCACACCGTTCGCGCTCCAGCAGGAGCTCGAGAAGCTGGCCGAGCTGGCGGCCGCGCCGGGGACGGACCAGGCCGAGCTCACGCGGCGGTGTGCCGAGGCCGGCGCCGTCTACGTCGACATGGGATGGGTCACGCCGGTCGACGCCGGCCGTGTCGGCCCGGAGTTCCAGCGCCGCCTCCTGGCGATGTCGGGGACCGGGTGCACCCCCGTGTTCAGGGACGAGGGGTGGCTGTTCGCCGTCCTGGTCCACGCTGTGGAAGCCCGCCGGCCGCTGACCCTGCCTGCCGACCACGACCTCATCCGAGCCCGCTACGTCGACCTGAGACGGGGCGAAATCCTTGCCGAGATCAAGAAGCACCTGCTTGAGGAACGGCACTTCGTGGTCCTCTCCGTCGCTGTGTTCAAGACCGCAGATGCACAAGGCTAGCATCGTCCTCGCCACGCTCTTCATGGTTCTCGCGTGCGGTCGGGAGCAGGCGAACCGCGGCCGCAACCTGGTGCTCATCACGCTCGATACGACCCGTGCTGACCGGCTCGGCTGCTACGGCTCGGAAACCGTCCAGACCCCCAACCTCGATCGCATCGCCGGCGGCGGCACCGTGTTCGAGCGTGCCTTCGCGGTCGCGCCGATCACCGCACCGTCCCATGCCTCGATCCTCTCCGGCACCTTCCCCCCCTTCAGTCAGGTTCGCGACAACGACGCCTTCGCGGTGCCCCGCGACCTGCCGTGGCTTCCGGCGATCCTGAAGGAGCATGGCTTTCGCACGGCGGGATTCGTTGCCGCGTTTCCACTCCGGTCCGGAGCCGGGTTCAGCCGCGGCTTCGACTCCTTCAGCGACACCCTGGAAGCCCCCGCGAGCAGCCTGGTGGTCACGAATCTCCAGACCGTGGGGGTCCCGAGCCGACGGGGAGAACGCGTCTCCGAGGAGTTCAGGCTCTGGCTCGAGGCCCGTTCCGACGGCGGCCCGTTCTTCGCCTGGCTTCACTACTATGATCCCCACTGGCCGTATCGCCCGGGAGCCGGCTATGCCGAGCTCTATGTCGACCAACCCTACGATGGCGAGATCGCCTACATGGATGACTGCATCGGAGGCGTGCTGCGCGCCCTCGATCGGCATGGGCTCGCCCAGAGCACCGGCCTGGTGGTGGTGGCCGACCACGGCGAAGGGCTGATGGAGCACGGCGAGCCCACGCATGCCCTGCTCCTCTACAACGCCACGCTGCGCGTCCCGCTCATCGTCCAGTTCCCCTGGCTCGAGCAGCAGCGACCGAGGGTTGTCACCTCCGTGTCCAATGCCGATGTGACGCCCACCATCCTCGACGCCGTCGGCCTCGATCCGGGAATGCTCGGGTCACACATGCAGGGGCGATCACTGCTTCCGCTGCTCGAGTCCACCGGGCCGGAAACGGCGGTCGACCACCTTCAACGCCGCCCCCTCTACTTCGAGACCTTCTATCCTTACCACCACTACCGGTGGAGCCCCCTGTCGGGCTTCGTCATGGGTGATCGCAAGTTCATTCACGGCCCATACGACGAGCTCTTCGATCTCGGCACTGACATGGCCGAGGCCAACCCAATCGGCTCGCCGGCGGAGCTGGCGGGAGAGGCGGAGCGTCTGGGACGGCTCGAGGCCGAGCTGCGGCGCGGCCGGCCCGAGGCCAGCCAGCAGGAACTGGGCCGGGAGCAGCTTGCCCAGCTGCGCGCACTCGGCTATGCGGCAGGGGGCCTCGGCATCAGTGCCGAGGACCTGGTGGACCGGTCGGCACTCGCCCACCCACGCACACGATTCGACGTCTTCAACCGGTACAACGAGATCAGCGGCCTGATGCAGCGGCAGCAGATTGCTGAAGCGCTCGAGGTCGCACAGTCGATTGCTGCGGCCGATCCCAACCAGAAGGAGGCCCGCAAGATGGCAGCCACCTTCGCCGCCAGGCTCAACCGTCTCGACACCGCCGACCGGGCGTTCACCGAGCTGATCAGAGACTTTCCCGACAAGGACGTTGTGTATCAGGCCGGAAGCTACTTCCTCAGTCGGCGTCAGTTGGGCCAGGCGCGGCAGTGCTTCGAGCGCCTGATCGCGGAGGATGGCGCCGACCTCGAGGCCATGACGCGCCTGGCAGAGGTGTCCGTCGCGGAGGGGAATGACGGCGAGGGTCGTCGCCTGCTCGACGCGGCGCTCGCCGTCGATCCCACCTACCGGGAAGCGATGGTCGGCCTCGCCGTGCTTCTCGATCGAACCGGGGATAAAGACTCAGAAGGGCAATTCCGCGCGACGGCGGACCGCTATCCCTTCGACCCAGAGGTGAGCTACAACTACGGGATCTTTCTGCTGCGGCATGGCCGCGACGCCGAGGCAGTCGAGCGGCTACGCCGAGCCGCGTCTCTGTCCGACGGCCCGTTGTTCGCCGCCGCCCAGTTCGCACTCGCCTCGCACTACGAACGGCGCGGCGAGCTCGACCAGGCGCGGGCCTGCCTGCGCGAGGTGGTGATCCAGACCGACAACCCGCTGCTGCTGCGGCAGGTGCAGGCCAAGCTGGCCGACCTCGGCGGCGAGTGAGCCCGAGATGAAGCCGATCGGGCCCCTGCTGCTGGCGCTCGCCCTGGCCGGCGGCGGCTGCTCCTCGCGCGCCGACAGGCCGGCAGACAACGTGGTGCTGGTCTCGATCGACACCTGCCGGGTCGACGCCCTGGGCTGCTACGGCGGCTCGCCGGAGACGACACCCAATCTGGACCGGCTCGCCGCAGGCGGAGTGGTTTTCGAAAACACGATCTCTCCGGTGCCGATCACCCTACCGGCGCACTGCTCGCTGATGACCGGACTCAACCCGAACCACCACGGCGTCCACTACAATCTCGGCCACCTCCTGCATCCGGATCTCGACACTCTTGCCGAGCAAGCGGCGCGCCACGGACTCGCGACCGGGGCCTTTGTGAGCTCAATCGTGCTCGACCGCCGGTGGGGCCTCGACCAGGGCTTCTCGGAATACCAGGACGACTTCTCCACCCGGCCCCGGAACGCGTTCGGCGCCGAGCGGCCGGGCGCGGAGACCGTCGCGCTGGCCGCCCGCTGGCTGCGCGCCCACAGACGCGAGCGCTTCTTCCTGTTCGTCCACCTCTATGAGCCGCACGAGCCCTACCGGCCGCCGGCGGAGTTTGCCGCACGCTTCCCGGGCTCGCCCTACCTTGGCGAGGTGGCAGCGGCCGATGCCTGCGTCGGCCGCCTGCTGGAGGTGCTGCGCGAGCTCGATCTGGAGGCATCGACGCTCGTCACCGTCGTCGGCGATCACGGCGAGATGCTCGGCGAGCACGGCGAGGACGGCCACACCTACTTCATCTATCAGAGCGCCCTGCGGGTGCCGTTCATCCTCCGGCCCCCCGGGCGCCAGAAGGCCGTCCGGGTGGAGCGGCTGGTCGGCCTGATCGACGTCGCCCCCACATTGTCAGCGCTGCTCGGGCTGCCGCCCCTGGAAGGTCTCGACGGCATCGACCTCGGCCCGCTCGTCCGCGGTGCCACGGTAAAGGCACCGCCGCGGTCCCTCGTCTGCGAGAGCCTGACCCCGACCCGGTACGGCGCCAACCCGCTGCACGGACTGGTCGGGGAACAATGGAAGTTCATCCGCACCACCCGCAGCGAGCTCTACGACCTGACTCGAGATCCGGCGGAGATCGCCAATCTCGCAAGCCAAGATCCCGCAACGGTGGCCGAGCAGCAGCGGCTGCTCTCCGAGCGGATCGCCGCCGGGCCAGCGCGCCCCGCCGGAACCCCCGCGCCGTCGGTCGGCGCCGACACGGCCCGCAAGCTCGCGGCTCTCGGCTACGCCTCGAGCCCACTCGCAGCAAGCGACGGCCTCGACCCTGAGGCGGCAGACCCCAAGGACCTGATCACAGTTCATTGCGCCCACACCCGGGCCCTCCAGCTCATCGAGACCGGCGACTTCGCGGCCGCCGAACCGCTGTCGCGCCAGGTCCTGGCGGCGCTGCCAGACTCGTGGGAGGCGCAGCTGACGATGGGCAAGGTGGCGGTGGGCCTCGGCCATTGGGCGGAGGCAGTCGCGCTGTTCGAGCGCAGCCTCGACCTCAAGCCGGCGCAGTTCGAGGCGCTGCACGGCCTCGGGAAGGCGTACGCCGGCCTCAGCGACCTCGAACGCGCGGCCTCGATCCTGCGCCGCGCCCTGCCGCTTGACCCGGAGCCGCCGCTGGCCGCGGTCGACCTCGCCTGCGCGCTACTCGATCTGGGCGACGACCGGGAGGCCGGAATCCTGCTGGCACAGGCGGAGCACGTGGCGCGGAGCCGACCGGGCATGCTCCCCGAGATTGCGCGCCGGCTCGAGGAATGCGGCCATCCCGGCCAGGCGGCAGCGATCCACGGCGACCGACCTACCGTCGCGGGTCGGAAACCAACCTGATGTACGCGTTCTGCTCCCTCCAGCCCCGCGGGAAGCGCCTCATGGCCAGCTCGATCGACACCGTCGGCAGGATCATCACGTCCCGTCCCCTGGCCCAGTTCACCGGGGTCACCACCTCGTAGTCGCTGGTGAATTGGAGGGAGTCGATGGCCCGCAGGATCTCGTCGAAGTTGCGGCCGGCGCTCTCGTCGACGTCGATGGCGCTTGCGTGATCTGGGCGCCGAAGTCCCGGGCCGCGTCTCGCAGTTTGAGTGCCGCGGTCGACCGCCAGCGATGAATTGTCGAAACCTCATCCCTTGTGAGAGAAGCGTTCCCGGGGCCGGCAGTCGGCACGGGGTTCCGGCGGCCCGACCGCGGTGCGAATCTGACTCGTGACTGGTCCCCACCCAGAAGCTCGGCGACTCCCGCTCCAAGCGCCGTGCGCGGACCGGCCATCCTTCGGGCGTCGCGAGATCAGATGAGTCGATTGCGTGAGGAGCTGAGAGTCCGGCGCTCGAGGCGTGCGTCCAGCTCGACTTGATGTCCGATCTGGAGACGACATAGGGACTGCGGGATCGGCTTTTCCGCGGGCTCACCACAGAGCCCCAGACCAGCGGCCGCCGGCCCACGGAGAACGACCGACACGGCGTGCCGGCGGTCTACTCCTCGCCCCCCACATCGGTGCGCACCGGCGGCCTCGCCGAGGGAGTCGGCCTCGGGGGGAGGGCCCGATCGACCGCGCTGTTGAGCCGCGCATACAGGCGGTCCGCGAGCCCGCTGCCGACCGTGGGCGGTGCATCGGCGAGATCGGCCATGACCTGCTGAAACTCAGCGCTCTCGCGCACCTGTGGGTTCCTCTGCTGGTAGAGATCCAAGAATGCGAGTGTCATGTCGCGGTGGCCGAGCATGAGGTGAGCGCTGGCGAGGTTCCAGTACAGATTCGAATGCGAGCCGTAGGCGAGCGCTCTCTCCGCGTACGCCAAGGCCCCCTCGAGGTCGTCCTCTCTCGCCCGTTCGGCGAGGTCAGCAGTCAGGATCAGAGATTGCATGCCCTCCACGGTGGCGTCACCGGTCTTGGCCCGAGCGCCGCGACCGCTCACGCCGTACTGCCGCTGCTCGGCAGTTGCCGGCGTGGACCGGCCCTCCTCCACCGCCCGGCTCGCCGCCTCGACCCCGTTCCACAGCTCGCCGCGCCGGTCGAGGTTCGGGATGTTGTGCGGCTCGGCGGCGATCGCTGCCACGACAGCCTGCATCTCGGCGCTCTCCTGGAACGCCGTGTCGTGCTCCATGTACCGATCGAGGCAGGAAACCGCCAGGTCCCGATTGCCGAGCACGACGTGGCAGCACGCGATGTTCCAGAGCACGTTGACCGTGGGCGTGTAGGCCATGGTGCGCTCGAAGAACGCCACAGCGCCCTCGTAGTCCCCCTCGCCGGCGAGCCGCACGCCCTCCCGGAACAGCTCCTCGCCGCGATCCCCCATCGATGCGTACGCTCCCAGCGCGACGGCCACGGCGACGACAACCGCCGCCACGAGACACCAGGTTCGCATTGTCATGGCCCCCCCTTTACCTCTCGATTCCTGCGAGGTCCACGATTTCGCCGGGCCCTCGGGCACTCCGGTCCGCCCGTCACACCGCATCCAAACGCGACCACCAGTCTCGCCCGCTCCTGCATCTCGGCGCCGACCACCTAAGGCCCGTGCTCGCTGTCCGTGCGCACCATCGGTGTCGTCGGGGACAGTGCCCACTCGCACGCGGGGTCAAGGCGATCGACGAAGCCTTGAGCGGTCGCTGCGTCCATCACGACCGGCGCATCGGCGATGTCGCTCATGAGTCCCTGGAAGGCGTCGCTCTCGAGGAGCCGTGGCAGCCGCTGTTGGAAGAGGTCGAGAAAGTCCAGAGCGAGGTCACGATGGCCCAGCTTCAAGTGAATCTGGGCCATGTTGTGGTACGCGATGGGATTCGCGACATAGGCCAGCACCCTCTCCATCGTCGGCAGCGCCTCCTCGGGACCCCGGTCGCGGTACAGCTCGAGGGCCTGGTTGTTGAGCTCCCGTCCGCGCTGCCCCTCCGGGCTGGTGCGGTCGCCACCAGTCTTGTAGCTCACGCTGCGGCTGCCGACGCCGTACAGCCGCAGCTCGGCAGGGGCAGCCGTCGCCTCGCCCTTCTCGACCGCCTGGCCGGCAACGGCAATGCGATCCCAGAGCTGCCCTCGCCGGCGAACATCCGGCATGTCCGCAGGCTCGGCCTCAACGCCGGCCACCGCAGCCTGCATCTCGGCGCTCTCCTGAAAGGCCAGGTCGTGCTCCATGTACCGGTCGAGACACGCGACCGCCAGATCCCGGTTCCCGAGCACCACGTGGCAGCATGCGATGTTCCAGAGGACGTTGAGCCTTGGCGTGTACGCCATTGCACGCTCGAAGTGCTCAAGGGCGCCCTGGTAGTCCCCATCGCTCGCGAGCCGGACTCCCTCCCGGAAGAGGAACTCGCCCCGATCCTCGAGCGACGCGTCTGCGGTGATCGCGAGCGACAGAGCGACCACGAGCACTACCGCCACGTTGAGTTTGGCAAGTGATCCCATGGCTGCCCCCTCACCGCGGGATCTCGTCGAGGTAGATGTAGTCCGCCGTGTCCTCGAACGGGCCCGCCGACACCCGCCGGCCTCCGTACATCCGCCAGTCAAAGCTGTAACGGTACCCCGGCGCCTGCGGATCCTGGTACAGCACCAGCACCTGCCTCCCCACCTCGTCCTCCGGACGCACCGTCGCGGTCGCCGTCCGCTCGACTCCGGCCGCCGGGTACCTCACCTCCACCACCACGTCCCTCACACCCTGCTCCCGCAAAACCTCCGGGTCCGCCTCCAGCCTCACCTCGCGCGGCCGCAGCGGCGGCTCGAGCACCAGCGCCCCCGCGTTCGTCCGCTCCCAACCACCCTCGATCACCGGCCCCCCCACGTAGCTCCACCTCACCCGCTGCTCGTAGTCCAACCAGCGTTCCCGATCGTCGTCACCATCCCACCCGTAGAGCAGCGTCTCGACCTCCCCCGACGAGAAGTCCGTCCGCTGGATCGTCACCTCGTCAAGCGTCTCCCGACCGCTCTGGTGCCGCTTGCGCAGCGTCACCGTCACCGCGTTCAGCATCGCGGCAAACGCCTCCTCGCTCGCCACGTCCACCGTCACCGGGATCTCCCGCTGCTTGAACATCGGATCGTTCAGGCTCACCCGCTTGAACATCCGCGCGTCGTCCATGTACCGCGAAAGGTCGCCTACGTTCGCGGCGAACCGCACCGGCAGCTCCACCCGGTTCCACTGCCGCATGCTGAACGTGAACGTCCCACTGCGCTCGATCTTCCGGTACCGGAACGCGATCGTCACCCGGACCTGCTCCTGCTCGTCCTCAGCTTCCTCGCGTGCAGCTCCGGCCGTCCCGCTGCGGGCCGCATCCTCGCCGCTGCTCGGACGCGCCCGCGTCGACGGCGAGATCCGCTGCAGCTCCGGCTCGCCAGCGTCCTCCTCCGGCGCCTCCCGGAGGTCGAGGCGGTCCGCGTCGCCCGCACCTGGCCGCGTCAGCTCGGTCCGGATCGGCGACCGCGGCTCGGCCTCCTCCTCGCCCTCCTCCTCCCCGCCCCCCTGCCCTACCAGCGCGGTTTCCCCGTCGCCCTCCTCAGGGGCCGGCTCTGCCTCTGGCTCCTCGGCCGCCGCTGCCGGCTCAGCTCGATCCTCGTCAGCGGCCGTCCCGTCGCCGGAGGGAGGCAGGAGAGCCGCCGACTCGAAGGCGTCGATAAGATCGTCAACGAGCTCGCGCCGGCGGTATCGATCGGCCTGTGCCCCCGACGTGAACGTGGACTCGGGCGAATCCTCGATTGCGCGGCGCGCTGCGTCGAAGGCCGATCCGTCCACCCCGGCCAGCTCGATGTACTCATCGAGGCGCTGCAACCCCTGCTCGCGCTGGCCGAGCAGGAGGTGGCACAGGGTCATCATCCAAACGGTGCCGTCGGATGGATCGATCGCATAGGCCCTCTCGTACTCCTGCAGTGCTTCTCCATATCTGCTCACGTCAAAGAAACGGAGGCCACGACTGCGGATCTCGTCAGCCCGCTGGCGGTCGTCCTCGTCGGTTGGCGGCGGCAGGGTCACCATCTCGATCGTCTCAGCCCACGGCCACTGCACCGCCGACCGCCGAGTCGTCCCGCTCCCCCGCGCCGCCTCCCGCACCTGCTCCAACGGCGCCGCCCCCAAGTCCTCGAACAGGTGGTTCTTCGCCAGCTCCAACCCCAGCTTCTGCACCGATTCCCACTGCTCCGGCGGCGCACCCTTCAGCTCGATCTTGATCGCCCCGTTGTCCACCATCTTCCCCAACATCACATCAACGTCAGCCTCGATGTACCTCGCCTCGATCCCCGCCTCGATCTCGATCGTCCGCGCGATCCGCTCGTAGTCGAACGTCATCTCCGCCTCAACCGGATTCCGATACCCAGACACCGTCATCTCAAAAGCCACCGACACGTCCGGCGTCCGCTGCCGAAAGCTCTCCCACAGCAGCATCGCCCCCGCCGGCGTCAGGTGCATCGACACCGCCGCCTTGTGTCCACTCATCACCGGCGCGTTCCCCACCCCCAACACCCGCCGCAGCAGCCCCGCCTCCGGATCCGTCACCGCCGTCACCAGGCTGAACGTCCCGTCCGTGTACCCCACCGGTCCCTTCAGCACCGCGCCAGGCTTCTGCCGCTGCAGCTCGCTCTGCGCCCGCCTCACCATCTCCTGCGGCACGTCGTATGCCACCAGCAGGTGCGCCACCCCGCCCCCGGGCGACGACGTGATCCCCTCCTCCCCCCGCTCCTCCGGGCTCGAGTACATCAAGAACGAGAACTGCGGCCGCCCGCTCGCATCCTCCGCCACGTGCGGCTGGTCCGGCAGGTAGTACCAGCTCGTCGGGTCCCCATGCACCGGGTAGCACTTCAACCCCCCAGCCTCCACCACCTGATCAAACAGGATCTCCTGGCCGAACCCGGCGCCAGCGACCAGGAGAAGCGCAGCTACAAGAACGAACGCCTGCCGCATGTCGAACCTCCGCAATCGGTGACCAGCCAGTTGCTCAACACCAGACGTCTACTCCCTCGGCATCTCGTCGAGGTAGATGTAGTCCGCGGTCTCCTCGAACGGCCCCGCCGACACCCGCCGCCCGCCATACAGCCGCCAGTCGAAGCTGTAGCTGTACCCCGGCGCCTGCGGATCCTGATACAGCATCAGGACCTGGCGGCCGACCTCGTCCTCGGGCCGCACCGTCGCGTGCGCCGTCCGCTCGACCCCAGCCGCCGGGTACTTCACCTCCACCACCACGTCCCGCACCCCCTGCTCCCGCAGCACCTCCGGATCCGCCTCCAGCCTCACCTCCCGCGGCCGCAACGGCGGCTCCAACACCAAGGCACCCGCGTTCGTCCGCTCCCATCCACCCTCGATCACCGGTCCGCCCACGTAGCTCCACCGCACCCGCCGCTCGTAGTCCAACCACCGCTCCCGGTCGTCGTCCCCGTCCCACCCGTAGAGCAGCGTCTCCACCTTCCCAGTCGAGAAGTCCGCCCGCTGGATCGTCACCTCGTCCACCGTCTCCCGCCCCGTCTGGTGCCGCTTGCGCAGCGTCACCGTCACCGCGTTCAGCATCGCCGCGAACGCCTCCTCGCTCGCCACGTCCACCGTCACCGGGATCTCCCGCTGCTTGAACATCGGGTCATCGAGACTCACCCGCCGGAACATCCGCGCATCGTCCATGTACCGCGAGAGGTCCCCCACGTTCGCCGCAAACCGCACCGGCAGCTCCACCCGGTTCCACTGCCGCATGCTGAAGGTGAACTTCCCGCTCCGCTCGATCTTCCGGTACCGGAACGCAATCGTGATGGCGAACGTGGACTGGCTCTGCTGGCCACTTGCCGTCGGTTTCGGGCTGCTGGCGGGGCCGCGCGGAGTCGGCGTCCGCGCGTGCGCCGGCGTGGCGATCGTCGCGGCGGAAGGACGCTCGCCGTCAGCGGTCGTCTGCTGGGACGCGGCCTCCGACGAGGTCTCGGACATTGCGGATGACGACGGCGACTCAGCCTCCTCGAACGGGCTCGGGATTGCCTCCCCACCTGCGGGGGTGGGAGTTCCGCCCGGAACTGACCTCGGCGACTCCTCCGTCGAGGCCTGTGCTTCCGGAGCCCCATCCGAGGAGTCCAATTCAGACTCGGCACCCGTTTCCTCCGGACCCTCTCGTGGTGTTGGCGCCTCAGACCTAAACTCCTGAAACCTCGCGTGCCAGGTTGGTCCCAACAGTTCGCGCTGCTCCGTGGTCATTCGCGGTCGATCCGCAGTTTCCAGCAACCTGACGGTCTCCAAGAGGTCGGCGTCCTCCCGATATTCTGGAAAGTCACTGCGCAGCTCCTGAATCGCGGCCAACATCCCTTCGGAATTTCGCAGGATGTAGTTACACTGCGCCATGTTCCACATCGAGCCGCGATTTCGCAGAATCTCATACGACGCCTCGAACTGCTCGAGGGCTTCCCTGCATCTCCCTGCCTGTGCGAGACGGACCCCCCGATAGAAGGCCTCCTCTGCGCGTTGCCTGTCTTCCTCCTCGGTCGGCGGCGGCAGCGTCACCATCTCGATCGTCTCAGCCCAGCGGCCACTCCACCGCCGACCGCCGAGTCGTCCCCCGGCTCCGCGTCGCCTCCCGCAGCTGATCCAACGGCGCCGCCCCCAAATCCTCGAACAAGTGGTGCTTCGCCAGCTCCAACCCCAGCTTCTGCACCTCCTCCCACTGCTCCGGAGGCGCACCCTTCAACTCAATCTTGATCGCCCCGTTGTCCACCATCTTCCCCAACATCACATCAACGTCGGCCTCGATGTACCTCGCCTCGATCCCCGCCTCGATCTCGATCGTCCGGGCAATCCGCTCGTAGTCGAACGTCATCTCCGCCTCGACCGGATTCCGATACCCCGAAACCGTCATCTCGAAGTTCACCGATACGTCCGGCGTCCGCTGCCGAAAGCTCTCCCACAGTAGCATCGCCCCCGCCGGCGTCAGGTGCATCGACACCGCCGCCCTGTGACCCGACATCACCGGTGCGTTCCCCACCCCCACCACCCGCCGCAGCAGTCCTGCCTCCCGATCCGTCACCGCCGTCACCAGGCTGAACGTCCCGTCCGTGTACCCCACCGGCCCCTTCAAGACCGCACCCGGCTTCTGCCGCTGCAGCTCGCTCTGCGCCCGCCTCACCATCTCCTGCGGCACGTCGTACGCCACCAGCATGTGCGCCACACCGCCCCCGGGCGACGTCGTGATCCCCTCCTCCCCCCGCTCCTCAGGGCTCGAGTACATCAGGAACGAAAACTGCGGCCGGCCACTGGCATCCACCGCCACGTGCGGCTGGTCCGGCAGGTAGTACCAGCTCGTCGAATCCCCGTGCACCGGGTAGCACTTCAACCCACCCGCCTCCACCACCTGGTCGAACAGGATCTCCTGGGCGCTCGCGGTTCCAACCACCAGAACGGCCGCAGCAATGACGATCAGCGCGCGTCGCATGTCAGCCTCCGATCAGGGCACGGCAGGGATGGCGTCCACCACCGCGGCCTCGAGGCGCAGGGCCTCCGGGACCGTGCAGTAGACGTACCCATCCTCCCCGCCGCGCTGCCAACCGCCCTGCTGGCGGCCGAGCCGCTTGTGGTAGAAGTTGGTGCGGTACTGCCAGCCGGTGTCGCTGCGGTCACGAAAGATCATCATCGAGGCCAGCGGCTCGCCCTTGGCTGGCGACAGCGCCAGGCTGCGGCTGTCGGTGACGTCCTTGCCGAACTGCCGGTAGCGGACCTCGACCGTGGCCCTGGTGATGCCCAGCTCCTCCAGCTCCGCCAGGTCGGCCTCGGCCTCGACGTTGAGGGGCAGCACTGGCGGGGCCAGCGTCACGCCTTCCCACTGGCCGCGGCTCCACGTGGGGTCGGCGGGCCACTCGACGCCGCCGCGCAGGCTCCACCGGACCAGGTAGTCGAAGACCTCGGGCGAGTCGTCGCGCATCTTGGCGTAGGTGACGGTTCGCGTTGGGCCGTTGGCGGCGATCTCGTCCTTGGTCAGCGTGAACGAGGTGTGGAAGTCACGCCCCGCGCCGCGCTGCTTGCGGACCTCCACAGTGACGAAGTTGATGGCCTGGTCGAAGATCTCGACCGCATCGAGGTCGAGGGTGAAGGCCACCTGGCGCTGCTGGAAGAACGGATCGTCGACATTCACCTCGGCGAACAGCTCCGGGTACTCCTGGCGCGCTTCCCGGTACCACGCCCCCGAGATATTGCCAAAGAGCGCGAGCTCGACCTTGACCGGGAGGGTCACCCGCATGCTGATCGTCTTGTTGGTCATCGCTTCCTCGCCCTTGGCCACGAAACGGTCGAACCGGGAACGGTTGCCCCGCTCCTCCGGTGAGGTCATCTGCTCGTCGTCCTCCTCCTCGTCCTCTGGGATCTCGAACGGCTGGCGCTCGAAGAACGAGGTCTCCATGAACCGGAAGAACGCCTCACGGATCGCCTCGAGCCGTTCGTCGACAATGCTCTCTGTCCACTCGACCCGGATCGCCTCGTGCTCGCACATGAAGTCGTAGAGCTCGCGCAGCTCGTCGGAGGTGTAAACGTGCTCGTAGTCGTAGCGCGCCTTCGCCCAGTTCCAGCCCTTCCTCGTCGCCGTGTGCTGGTAGTCCTGCGTCCACTCGTCGACATGGGCCTGGAACATCTCCCAGTCGAAGGTGATGGTGCCGTCAAACGCCGGCAGGTAGGAGGTGTAGGCGAGGTCGAACTCCACCGAAATATCAGACGTCGGCCGCTTGAGTGACTCCTCGATCAGCACCGCGCCCACCGCGTCGAGGCGCGCCGCCGCCGCCACCTTCTGCCCGGGCAGCAGGGGCGCCTTGCCCGAGCCCACGATCTGCTGTGCAAAGCCGCCCTCGGACATGGTCCCGGAGACGATCCGGAACGTTGAGTCTCCAGTGCCCTGCTCCATGCGCACCGCGCCCATGACCTTGGCGCCCTTGACCTTCGCGGCGAGCTTCTGGCCGAGCTCCCGCTCCTGCTCGGGCGTCAGCCCGTACTCGCACAGGAAGTGCAGGATGCCCCCGGTGACGCCGCCCTGCTCGGCGGTCCGGTCCGAGGTGAACTTCATGAACAGGAACTGCGGTCGGCCCTCGCCGTCCCGCGCTACCCGAGGCGGCGGCGGCAGGTAGTAGTAATGCTTCTCCGCACCGGCGGTGCCCGCCCACAGCATCTTGCCCTTCGAGTGGTCACGCATCCCCGCCAGGTCCTTGCCGACCCCCATTCTCTTCTCTGCCAGCGCGTAGCGCTGCTGCTGCACCTGGGACGCCGCGGGGCCGTGGACGACCGTGACCGGCGGCGCCGGCGCGACCCCCTTCGCCCTGCGGACCCGGTCGAGGTAGTCGAACTTGGCCTGCTTGACCGCGGACGCACCGGCGGACGGCTCTGGCCTCTGGACCCCGAAGTCATCCATCACCAGGACCACGGACGTGCCGTCGTCGAGCGTGATGGTCACCAGCTCCTCGTAGATGAGCTTGGCCGCCGCCACGCCACAGACCGAGATCACCGCGAGGAATGCCACGAGGGCAGCGCCGCGTCGAGTCCATCGTTTCATCTCAATCCTCCCGTGACCGGGCGCCCGGTCACTACCTCGCCTCCGGAAGCTCGTCGATGTAGACAACCCCGGACTCCTCGACCCAGGGGCCGCGGCTCGGCTGCGAGCCGTCCTGCAAATGCCACTGCAGGAACACCGAGTAGGTGGGGTTGTCGGCCGCCAGCACCAGCTCCAGCTCGTCGCTCCAGTGACCCTGCCGCAAGGTCACCAGCTCGCTCTTCGCCTCGCCCAGGAAGTCCCACTCGATGCGGGCCAGCACCGACCTGACCCCGGCGCTCTCCAGCGTCTCCGGCTCGCCGTCAAAGAGAATCGTGCGGACCTCGTACGGCGGCCTCAGCGCGACCGCGAACGCGTCCGCGGCCTGCCAGCCGGTGTCGTGCGAGCGGCCGCCGCGGAAGCTCCAGACCGCGCGCCACTCGTAGCCGAGCCACGCCTGCTGGCTGGCCTCGCCCGACCATCCGTAGGCGAACACCAGCCGGTTGCCGGCCTCGGCGATGGTCGCGGGGTCGAGCACGCCCTCATGCATCGTCTCCGAGCCGTCGCCGTGCCGCTTGCGAAGCTGGACGACCAGGTGGTTGACCACCTTCGCGAAGTCGGCGGCGTCGCCGTCGAAGGAGAAGGTCACCTCGCGGGTCCGAAACGCCGGATCCTCGAGGTTGATCGATCGGAAGAAGCGCGAGTCGCCGCGCCACTGCCGCGCCAGCGGCCCGACGTTGCCCGTCAGCAGCACGAACAGCGGCTCGGCTCGCTGCTGACGGAGGCTGATCCGCGCGGTGCCGCTGCGCTTGACGCGGGTCAGCTGGTAGCCGGCAAAGAGATCCACGGTCGACCGGCGCACACTGCCCAGAAGCTGGCCGACGACGTTGCCGAGGTCGCCGGCGTCCCCCTGCTCCGCCTGCGCTGGCGGCGCCGGGTCGAACAGCATCTCGGTGACCTTGGCGTAGGCCGAGTCGAGCAGCGCCTCCATCGACGAGCTCTCACCCTTGACCTCGACCCGGATGGCGCCGTTGGTGACCATCTCGTCGATCAGCATGTCAACCTCGACGCCGACGTAGACGATCTTGGCCCGCGCCTCGAGCTCCTGGTGCGCGAACACCCGGTCCCAGTCGACCACCAGGTCCGCCTCGTACGGCGACCGGTAGCCCTCGATCTCCATCGAGAAGGCCAGGGAGATGTCCGGGTTCTCCATCTCGAGCGAGCGCTCGAGAAAGGTGGCGCCCTCCGGTGTGAGGCCGGCCGACACCGCCACCTTGCCGCCCTCGAGCAGCGGCGCGCGGCCGGCGCCGGTGACCCGCCGCGCCATGCCGCCGTCGGTGGCGGCCACCGACGACACCAGCGCGAACGAGCCGGCGCGGTACTGGATCGGCCCCAGGATCCGGTCCTCCCGGTGGTCATCGAGGGCGCGCAGCGCCGCCTCCGCGCGTGCCAGCCGAGCTTCGGTCACGCCGTAGGTGGCGAGGAAGTGAAGGACGCCGCCCCCCTGGGCGGAGGTGATGCCGCGCGCGCCACCGCCGCTGGCCTCGGCCGGCAGCACGTACTTGACGAGCGAGAACTCGGGCAGGCCCTGCTCGCCGGTCGCGATCCGCGGCTCGTCGGGCAAGTAGTACCAGCCCTGGGGATCGGTCCGGGAGGCGAAAACGGTGACGCCCGCAACCGAGAGCGACCGATCGAGCAGCACCTCCTGCGCCGCGGCCGTGGCCGTGACGAGCAGCACGGCGGCCAGCCAGCGGCAGTGGCGACTCACGACAGCCCTCCGCTCAGGTCCGGCACCTCGACCCACAGGTAGCCTGCGGCCATACCGAGCCACTCCCCTTCCCTCCGGCCGCCACCGGTGGCGGCAATCCAAGTCACCCGCACCTCGGGCTGGGAGCCGGGATCGTGGATCGCGCTCACGGAAACAACCGACTCGGCGTCCGTCACGCGGAGCACCGTCACACGCTGGGTGCCCACGGCGCCCGCCACCCGCGATCGAATCTCGACCACGCCCACCCGCACGCCGCGGTCGATCATGGCGTCGCGGTCAACCTCCAGCTCGACCACGCTCATCGCGAGCGGCGGCCGGAGCGTGACCACCGGCTCCGACGAGGCCGTCCAGCCCTCGGCGTTCGGCTGGCTGATCGTCCCTTTGCGGAGCAGGCTCCAGCTGACGCGGTAGCGGTAGCCCAACCACTCCGGCCCACTGACTCCGAGACGGGGGTACGTCAGCACCCGGTCAAGCTGGCCCTCGCCGACATCCTTGGCGGTCAGCTGTGCCTGGGCATCGACCGCAGGCTGGCCGCCCTCGTACTCCTTGACGAGCTGCACCGAAACCCAGTTGACGAGGCCCTCGAACGCGGCCGCCCAATCGCCGTCGAGCACGAAGCGAACCTCGCGCACCTGGAACGACGGGTCACCCAGGTTGACGACCCGGAAGATGTCCGGGTTGTTCCGGTGCGCAGCGTAGAGGCCGCCCATGTTGCCGGAGAGGTAGACCGGCATCCGCACCGTGGTGTCGTAGGCAAGGTTGAGGGAGAAGGTGGTGCGGCGGATGTCCTCCCGGCTCTTCATCACGAACTGGTCGTCGGTGTAGTACGGCTGGTCGCCCGTCCCGGCGAACCACTTGACGAACGCGCCGCGCTCCTGGCGGCCCTTGATCTGGCCCTTCTCCACCGCCACCTCGCGCTCCGGCATCTTGGCGAGCCCGGTCTGGTGATCGAACATCAGGGTGACGATCTTGTCGGTGACCAGGCTGAGGATGCCCTCTACCGTCGACGCCTCCAGTCCCAGGCTCTTGGTCCGGTCGAAGACCTCGATCTGGATGACGTTGTCGTGGTACAGCTCGTCGACGACCTGCCGCAGCTCGCGCTTCTCGTACCCCTGCTGACGGTTGAGCACCGCCGAGAGGTGCTCGTAAATGGTCGCGACCTCGGCCGACACGGTGGCGTTGTAGCCACGGACCCTGGCCTCGTACTCGGCGGCGATGCTGACCGATACATCCGACGTGACGCCGGCTAGCGAGTCGAAGAGCAGGGTCGCGCCGCGCGCGTCGAGGCTCGCCGCCACGGCCGCCCGGCTCCCCGCCGTGAGCGGGGCGTGCCCGGAGGTGATCACCGAGCGCGTGAAACCGCCCGCCGCCGTGTCGGAGAGCACCGCGGACACGACCTGGAACGAGGCCGGCACCGGCTGGCCTTCCTCGGCCCTGGCCTCGACCAGGCTGAGCGCGCCGACGACTCGCGCCCCCGGCCGCTTCTCCTTCAGCTGCTCCTCGAGCTCGGCCACTCGGTCGGCGGGGAGCTCGAGCGACGCCAGCAGGTGCAGAAGGCCACCTGAGGCCTTGCCCTCGGGATCGATGTACTTCACGCACAGCAGCTTCGGGTTGCCGTTCGCGTCCACCGCCAGGGTCGGCGCCGGCGGCAGGTAGTAGTACTCGTTCGGCTGATCGGCGTCCTGGAAGAGCTCGACGCCGTCGATCGTCAGCCGGCCGACGTCGTACCAGACGAGCCCCAACGCCGGCGTGGCGATGACCAGCACGACCACCGAAGCAGCGACCACCATGATTCGTTGCGTCATCTCTCCCTCCGCACGCCACTAGTACAGGAGCCGCGGGTCGAGACCGGTGACACCGCCCGCGGCGACGCTGCAGATGTCGATGAACCCCTGCCACACCTCGACCCGGCGCGCCGGCTCTTCCTCCACGGCGCCGGTTGCATAGACCCGGGCGATCCGCAGCCGGTAGCCGTGCTCGAGGCGCACCGCCCGATCGAACCTCGCCACCTGCACCGGCGGCGAACCACTGGAGAACCGGACCTCCTGGTCGATGGTGTCGCCGTTCATCGCCTCGGCCCCCACGACCGCGATCACCCGCGACAGATCGGAGAGGCTTCCGGAAGATGCCAGCTCGGCGCAGCCGAGCTCGAGCGAGGTGTAGGCCGCAGGCATGGTCGCATCGAGCTCGAGGACCCGGACCGCGGAATAATCGGCGGCCGGATCGATCGTGATCGGGATCGCGTCGGTGAGGATTGGTGTCAGCCCGGGCTCAGGTTCTTGGCCGCGCGACGGACGCGCCGCCAGCGCTGTCGCCGATGCCACCAGGTTCACCGACAGGATCACCGAGCCGTGCTCCCACGCGTCGGCCACCACCGCGGTCTCCTCCGGGGTCAGCCGCAGCGCAAACCGGCGCTCAGTCCAGGCGCCTGGCTCACTCGTGTCGCCTTCGGCCTCGGTCTGGGTCTCGGTCTCGGTCGCGTGCCGGGGCGAGGTGACGCCTGCGAACACGACCTCAGCGTCGATCTGCTCGGGGACGAGGGGACGGACCTCCGCCCGAGAGCCCAGCAACCTCTCTGCTTCGGCCAGCCGGCCGGCGGCAGAAGGCAGCACCAGCGTGAACTGCAGCACGGCGCCGGTCTTGGATCGCCCGATGTCCCCTGTCTCCCGGACGCCCAGGTAGCTGAAGACCGTGAGGTGAACCGCCGGATGGCCGCCGTCGGTCTTGACGTCCACCGCATCCGGCGAGAGCCACCACAGCTGCGGCTTCTCGTGGTCCGGGTAACACCACCCGACCGCGGTCTCACGGCCTTCCGACAGCACCGGCCACGCCGCGATCGGGGTCGCAGCGACCACCAGCAGACCGACCACTGCCCAGAGAACCCTCATTCGGCGAGCACCGCCTCGACCACGTCGCTGCCGATGTTGATCGTGTAGGGCAGGAAGCTCCCCGGCCGCCGCCAGCTCTCGTCGGCGTGGGTGACGCCGTCATTGGTCACCACGCCGACCCGATACTGGTAGAGGTCTCCCCCGGCCTGGTCCTCCCACAGGTACAGAGGATCGGCGGTGAACGGAGTTTCGGCGCCGTCGAGGACGTAGCTCCGCGTGACCACCTGCCTGCCTTCCGGGTCGAAGTGAGCCGACCGCACCTCGACCGCCACCCGGTAGATGGAGTACTGCTCGAAGAGCGCCTCGGGCTGCATGATGTCGATGACCAGATTCTCGACGGGAAGCGCACCGACCCCGCCCGTACAGGCGTCGATCACGCTGCGTCCCACGTCCTCGCTGCGAACCAGCGTGGCCACGAATCGGGCATCGACTGCGGAGTCCGAACCAAACTCCCTGTTGAGGGCAGACAAGGGGATCCTCGCGGTGTCCTTCGGGCCGAGCACCCGATCGCCGAGACCCCAGCCGCGGAGCCGGAGGCCGCCGTCGCGGTCCCTGAGCAGGTACACGAGATAGGACAGCCGCATGTCGAACGGCCACTCGTTGACGAGCTCGGCCTGCCCACCCGAGGTCGTCGTCGGCCACCTCAGGGTCGGTCCCCCGGTGATGTCAGCGAGGCGGATCTCCGCATAGCCCTCGACCGGCGAGGTCAGCGTCTGCAGGTCGCTCCACACGTCCGGCACCAGGGTCACCGAACCGGGGAGCCCCTCGTGGAGCAGGGTCGACGTCACCAGCTCCTTGGTCGGGACGTCGGCGGTGATCGACAGATGGATCGTGTTGGTGTCCGGCTCGATGGCGTTGACCGTCACCTCCTCGATGTCCCAGCTCGCGAGCTGGAACCGAGCCTCGGGAGTCGCCGGCAACGGCAGCAGCTTCGGGCGGACCCGCTGATTTCCCTGCGAGCGCAGGTACTCGTCGAGCAGGGCCTGCAGCACCGCCAGATCGTGCTGGTCGTACCCCGGCGTCAGCTGGGCCGTCAGCAGAACGCTGTTAGCGCCCGTCGAGCTCGCCTTGTACTCGATCCGCAGGTGGTAGCCGCCCTCCTCGGGCTCGAAGTGGAGGTACCAGCGCGCGGGGTAGTAGTAGTAGATGCCCGAGTCCGCGTTGACGTCCGGGTAGACGTTGGTGCTCAGCCGGCAGAGGTCACCGTACCCGACGCCTTCGAACCGGTTCAGCTGCGAGATCGTGACGAGATCGGCGAGCGGCAGGGCGACCGCAGCCGGCCCCTGGCCGCCGCGCGACACCGCCTGGTCGCGCTGCTGCTGTGCGGCTTGGATCTTCGAAACAAAGCCCGGGGAGAGCTTGAGCGTTCGGACTTCCTCCGAAGCCGCCGACAGTGCGACGAGACCGACGAGCAGGATCGTGACGGCGCATCGTTTCATGGCAATCTCCCTGTGACTTCAAGGTACATGGGCGGGCTGCGGCCGCCGTCCGGATTCACAACCGTGATCGAGCGGAGCCGCGGCGAGGGTGCGAACCCCCGATCGAAGTCCACGATCAAGACCGTGTCCGAAGCAACCTCGGCCGGAAAATCGACCGGCTGATACTCGGGTTCGCGAGAGGTCCCGGCATGGATGTTGGCGAGGACTGCGACCTCAGCGCCTTCCTGAAATGCCTCGCCGACCACGGTCAGGGTGAACGGCTCACCCGCTGCGATCGCCCCGGGATCGAGCCTGATGATTCGCGGATGTTCGCTCAGTCCAGAGCCGCTGCCGGTGCCAACACCGTCATCAAGGGCCGGCTGGGCGTCGGAGTCCGCCACCACTGGCGAGCCGCCTCCCGCCGCGATCGTCAGCCACAGCGGATCGCTCCGGCCACCGCCCCCGCAGTCGACAATGAGCTGCCGTCTCGGCGGTTTCGGGCCGAAGCCGACCGCGAGCTCGACGACGATCTCGGAGTCGCTGACCACCCGACTGTGCACCGGGACCAGCTTCCCAGGGCTGCCGGTGAGCACGCTGCAATCGGGCCCGAAGCCCTCACCTCGGATGGTCAGCTCTGCCGGCCGATAGGGGGCCAGCACGTCGGGGCTGACCGCGACGGAACTCGGCGTCCCAGTCGCGGACTGCGCCATCACCAGGATGAGGAGCAGAGAGGTCATGTCACCGGATCGCCGGCTCCACCCACACGAACCAGTCCTGCGTTGATGTCGGCCCGGCCTGCACCTCGAGGGTCAGGATGACGTCCTTTCCTTGCATCTCGGCCGGGATAGCCCCTGCGATCTTCACGATCCCGTCAGCCGGCCGCACCATCTTGCTGACCACCGCAGTGCTCTCCGCGGCGGTCCGACCGATCTTCACCACGACCTTGACGCCGTCCGATCGCGTGACGTTGGGGAGGAACCCGCCCCCGGCCGAGACGGCAGTCGCACCCTTCGGGACGGTGACCGCGAATGCACCTGCGATCCGGCCGTTGTCCTTGAAGGCGGGGTGGGTCTGGAGCACCTTGTGATGGACCTGGCCATCGTTGAGCTTGGCGTCGCCGAGGGCGCGCACGTAGCCCCTGGTGTCACCCGTCTCACCACCGAACGTCAGCCGCCCGGCGTCCGATGTCCACGTCGCCCTCGCGGCCGCGCTGTAGAGGTCGACGACGGTTGGCTGGACCTTCGTGGCAGTCCCGAGCACACCCGGTGCGGCCGACGTGCCTCCAGTCGGTGGACCCTGCGCCATCGGAGTCGGCTGCTGCGCCACGCGAACCCCTACGATGGTCGGGATCTCCATCGCTGGCGTGTCGCCGACCCGGCTCGGTTCGATCGAAACCACGACCGGCTGGCGACTGGGTTGGTCACCCGATCCCCGCGACGACAAAGTCGACAACCCCGCTGACGCTCCACCCCCTGTCCCGCCGCCCCACTCCCACGGCAGCGCAGCCTTCCGCCGGCTGAACATCCTCTGCGTCTCGGTGTCGACCAGCCCGACCTTCAGCCCGACCGATTGAACGTCCTCTACTGCACCGTAGACCACGCTGACTGCCACGCTGCCGTCGCCCGCTGGGATCGGGCCGTGGCTGGACTCGAACCCGGGGAGGGTGCGGTACTCCGAGTCAAAGACCTCGACGCGCAGCGTCACCCGGCCGGGATCACTGATCCCCTCGACATCGACGCTCAGATCGACCACCGACGCCGCCCGTCGCACAACCGACACCCTGGCGACGCGGCCGAGATTCGAAGAACCCTGGTCTTCGACAGCATCGCGCACGACGTCCTTCAGGATGTCTTCCAGATCGCGGCCACCCCCCTCTTCCTCTTGGGCCACCGCCGTCCACGGTCCGAAAACCAGCAGCAGGGCAGCGATCCCGACCACGTGAATGGCAGCAGGTCTCATGTTCGACTCCCTCTGTTTCGTCAACGTCGGCGAGTTCTTCGATTCGATTGTCGAGCAGAAGATATTCCTTGCCGCGCGACCCTGTCAACGAGTCCACACAGATCCAATCTCAATTTCGAGAGGAGCGCGCGACGACCGGTGGAGCGTGCGCGGGGTGCGGGCGGCAGGCGGCACCCAGCACACGACCGGATCTCCGGGGCCCCCGCCCGCTTCTCAGGAAACCGGGACGCGGTCGCAGGGGGTCGCCTGCAGCGTCACGACCATCACAGGACCCTACGCTGGCGAGGCGGTCGGAAACGAAAACGGCCCGGCGTTGCCGCCGGGCCCTCCACCCAACCTCCCCCTCCCTCCTAGGACAGATTGAGAGATTCGAGCAAGTTCTGCATCGTGCGGCCGATCTCGGCCGGGGTCGGCGCGACCGCGATCTCGGCCTCGTTCAGGGCGGCGATCTTGTCGGCCGCCGTGCCCTTGCCGCCGGAGATGATGGCGCCGGCGTGGCCCATGCGGCGGCCCGGGGGCGCGGTCTGGCCGGCGATGAACGCGACCACCGGCTTGGACACGAACTGGCTGACGAACTCGGCGGCCTCCTCCTCGGCGGTGCCGCCGATCTCGCCGATCATCACGATGCCCTCGGTGTCCTTGTCCTCCTCGAAGGCCTCCAGGCAGTCGATGAAGTTGGTGCCCGGCAGCGCGTCGCCGCCGATCCCGACGCAGGTCGACTGGCCGAGGCCGAGCGCGGTCAGCTGGCCGATCGCCTCGTAGGTCAAGGTGCCGGAGCGCGACACGACGCCGATCGGGCCCGGGATCGAGATGTGGCCCGGCATGATCCCGAGCTTGCACTGGCCGGGCGTGATGATGCCCGGGCAGTTGGGGCCGATGAGGCGGGTCGGCAGCCCCTGCAGAATGCGCTGGACCCGGATCATGTCGCGCGCCGGGATCCCCTCGCTGATGCAGACCACGATCTCGATGCCGGCGTCGGCCGACTCGAGGATCGCATCCGCGGCAGCCGGCGGCGGCACGAAGATCAGCGACGCGTTGGCGCCGGTGGCGGCGACCGCGTCGTCGACGGTGTTGAATACCGGCACGCCGTCGACCATCACTCCGGCCTTGCCCGGAGTCACCCCGGCAACGATCTGGGTGCCGTACTCGCGGCACTTGGCGGCGTGGAACTGGCCTTCCTTGCCGGTGAGCCCCTGGACCAGGACCTTGGTTTCGGAGTTGACCCAGATGCTCATGACGTCCTCCCGACCGCGTTCACGACCTTCTCCGCTGCGTCGGCCATGCCGTCGCCGACGGTCAGCGCGAGACCCGAGGTGGCGAGCACCCGCCGGCCCTCCTCGACGTTGGTCCCTTCGAGCCGCACCACCAGGGGAATGCTGAGCTTGACCTCCTTGGCCGCGGCGACGACGCCGCGCGCGACCATGTCGCAGCGCACGATGCCGCCAAAGATGTTGATCAGCACCCCGCGCACGCTGCGGTCTGAAAGCAGGATGCGGAAGGCCGCCGCGACCCGCTCCTGCGAGGCGTCGCCGCCGACGTCGAGGAAGTTGGCCGGCATGCCGCCGTAGTGCTTGATGATGTCCATCGTCGCCATGGCGAGGCCGGCGCCGTTGACCATGCAGCCGATGTTGCCGTCGAGCTTGATGTAGTTGAGGTCGTACTTCGAGGCCTCGACCTCGAGCGGGTCCTCCTCGTCGAGGTCGCGCATCGCGGCGATGTCGGCGTGGCGGAACATGGCGCTGTCGTCGAAGCTCGCCTTGGCGTCGAGCGCGATCACCCGGCCATCGGTCGTCGTCACCAGCGGGTTGATCTCATAGAGCGACGCGTCGGTGTCGGCGTAAGCCCGCGCCAGGGCATGCATGAAGGCGGTGCCGGCCTTGAAGGTGGCGCCGGTCAGGCCGAGCCCGAAGGCGAGCTTGCGCGACTGGTAGGCAGAGAGCCCGATGTCCGGGTCGAAGTAGGCCTTCAAGATGGCCGCCGGGTTGTTCGCCGCCACCTCCTCGATCTCCATGCCGCCGAACTGCGATGCCATCATTACCGGGTAGCCGGCCGCGCGGTCGAGAACGACCCCCAGGTAGAGCTCGCGGTCGATCGGCAGCGCCTCCTCGATCAGCACCCTGCGCACCAGGCGCCCCTCGGGCCCGGTCTGCTTGGTGATCAGGGTCATGCCCAGGATCTTCTGTGCCGCCTCGACCGCCTCGTCCGGGTTCGCGGCCAGCTTCACGCCGCCGCCCTTGCCGCGGCCGCCGGCGTGGATCTGGGCCTTGACGACGACCCTGCCGCCGAGCTCTCGAGCGGCCGCCCGGGCCTCCTCCGCCGTGGTGATCAGCCGGCCGCGGGGCACGGCGACGCCGTAGCGGGCGAGGACCTCCTTGCCCTGATACTCGTGGACCTTCATGGTGCCTCCCTCCGGAGTGGAGCCCGCCGAGACGAGCCGGCACGTATTGTGCACGTTCACTCGCCGGGCGGCAAGCCAGCGGGACGAGCGAATCGCGGACGGCGGGCTTCCAGCCGACCGAGAATGACGGGAGAAGACTCTCCCACTCTCCGATTCCAGTACCCCTCCCCGGCGCCGCTGACCGAGCGTATCTCCGGACCCTCGCCGCGTGCACAAGGGGCTATGCCCTAGTGGCGGCCGTCCAAGATGACCTCGACCTCCTCGCGATCCACCTCCAGCAGGTAGCGGATGCCGCTGACCTCCGCTGCATCTCGCGTCAGGCAGGCGAGGTCGTCGCGTGAGATGTGGGCGAGCGAGAACTTGCGCGCGCCGCACATCAGCTGGCGCAGCCCCTGGGCGAGCCGCTCGTAGTAGGTGTAGAGACCGATCGCCCCGGTGGGCAGCTCCTCGAATGCGACGTCACCGAGCAGGTGGCGCAGCTCCGCGGCSGTCACGAAGATCTCGTCGCGCGAATGGCCGAAGCGTTCCACGTAGACCGGGATCTGACCCTCGTCGATGGTACGGCCGATGGTCTTGCCGACCATGGCGGCGGCAATCGGAGCCCGCGCCATGCCGACGAGCTTGACGTATGGCGCCCCGATGGCGAGTCCCTTGAAGATCTGGTCCTCGAACACGAACCCACCCGCCAGCGCGAGCGCGGGCACCGGGCGGCCCTCCCGCGCGAGGCGATCGGCGTAGTGGTAGAGCAGCGAGTGGAGCTCGACCGGCGGCACTCCCCACTCGTTCATCATGTGCCAGGGACTCATGCCGGTACCGCCTCCGGCCCCGTCCACCGTCAGCAGGTCGATGCCGTACTTGGATGACCAGGCCACGGCCCGAGCGAGATCCGCCGGCCGATAGGCTCCGGTCTTCAGAAACACGTAACGTGCGCCCGTGGCCCGCAGCTCCTCGACCCGCCGAGCGAATGACTCCTCCTCCACCATGCCGATCCGCGAGTGTCGCTCAAACTCGCGGAAGGTCCCACGGTGGAACGACTTGATGACGGTCTCGTCAGTAGGATCCGGGAGCACGATATAGCCCCGACGGTGCAGCTCCTGGGCCTTGGCGAGGTCGCGAATCTTGACCTCGCCGCCGATGTTCTTGGCGCCCTGGCCCCACTTGAGCTCGACGCATTCGACGCCGAGCTCCCGGATCGCGTACTCCTGGGTTCCAAGACGTGTGTCCTCAACGTTGGCCTGCACGATGATCGCGCCATAGCCGTCGATCTGGTGCTCCTGGTACAGCTTGATCCGGCGTTTCAGGTCRCGCGTATCGGTGACGCGCCCGCCCTCGATGGTCGCGTCCATGTCCATGCCGACRACGTTCTCCCCGATCGTCAACCCGGTKCCGGCAAGGGCCGATCCGATGGCGAGGCCCTCCCAGTTGTTCTTCGCSACGTCRGTCGAGCCGATGCCGGGGATGATCCACGGGCGCCGGAACTTCAGCCCGCCGTCGTGGCCGATGCGCACCTCGAGGTTGACCGCCGGGAACACCGCSCGRTCGCTGTCGGCCTCYATGCCATGGGCRCCGACCGCTGTTCCCATGATGTTGAAGTGCGAGTAGTCGACCGGGTAGTGCTTTTCGCCTGCGGTGGTGATGACGCCGAAAGGCTGCGGGTAGATCACCTCGTGACCACGGTAGGCGGACTTGCCGATCTCACACATGCCGATGCAGCCGTCGACACAGGTGACGCACATGCCTGAGGTCGGTACCACCGAGTCCTCGGTCCGGTTCTTGGTCAGCGTCGCCGCAGTCGCGTTGATTCTCGACAGAGACATCTTCGTTCCTCCTCCCGCCATCAGTCGGGTTTGATCTCGCAGGCCACGCACGGTTTCAGGTAGCACATCATGTCGTCGAACCGTGGTTTGTTGACGCACGGCGGCGCCAGGTTGGCGCAGCCGCCGCAAATCGCCGCATCGGCTTCTGTGTAGGTGCAGCGCAGCTGGCACGCCGGGCACACGTACATGCAGCCGCCGCACAGCCGGCACTTCTCCGAAGTGACATCGAACGGCGTCCCGATGCCGCGGTGCGAGCCCCGGCCCCGGAAGCCGATAGCGCCCGCGGCCATCTGCTCGGCGCACATCCGGACGCATCGACCACACAGGATGCAGTCCTCGTGCTCCTGGCGGAATCGCTGCTGGCGGACGTCGAGCGACGACGCGATGTCCTGGATTGTCTTCGACTGCGGACATGACGCCAGCAGCAGCTCGACGATCATGCGCCGCGTTCTGACGACCCGAACCGATGCCGTACGGACCGTGATGCCCGCGACGACCGGGTACGTGCACGAGCTCACGAGCTGGGTGCGCGATCCGTTCCCGACCTCGACCACGCACAACCGGCACGCCCCGTATGGCGACAGACCCTCCATGTGGCACAGCGTCGGGATCGGAAAGCCTAGGAAGGTGGCCGCCTCGAGAATCGTGCTGCCCTCCTCGACCGATACCTCGACGCCGTTGATGGTGAGCGAGACCATACTGCTACCCTCCCACCTTGGCGAGCTCCGCCTGCACAGGTCGAGTGAACTCGAGATCGCAGCGCAGGCACCTTCCGGCTTCACGCCGCGCCTCATCCGGCGACAACGTGACCTCGACCTCAGCGAAGTTGCGCCGGCGCCATGCAACCGACGCGCGCGGCGTCTCGACCCGTGCGCCATCCGCTGCCTCCCCGTCGAATGCGGGGGGCGGTTCCACGTAGACGCTCGGCACGCAACCGGGCGCCGACATCTTGAGTGGTCGATCGAGCAGGAAGAGCTCGATCATCGTCGCCGACCGCTTGCCCGCGGCAATGGCGTCGACAATCGTGTTCGGCCCGGTCACCACGTCGCCGGCCGCGAAAACACCGTAGCGGCTGGTCTGCATGGTCTCGGGATCGACCAAGACTGTGTTGCGCTCGGTGATCTCGATACGTCCGCCACGCGCCGGCGTGATCGCATCGACGCCCGAGTCCTCGCTGATCGCCACGATCAGCGTATCGAGCTCGAGCTGGAAGTCGCTCCCGGCGGTCGGAACCGGGCGCCTGCGACCGCTCGCGTCCGCCTCGCCCAGCGTGTTGCGCACGCACTCGAGGTGCGAGAACACCCCGTTGGTCGTGCCGATCTTCGTCGGCGCCACCAGCGTGTCGAGGACGATGCCCTCCTCGATCGCGGCCTCGATTTCCTCCGCGAAGGCCGGCATCTCGGCGCGCGTCCGGCGATAGAGGATGGTGACGCTCTCGACGTCGCGCTGGCGGATTGCGGTGCGCGCGGCGTCGATTGCCGCGTTGCCGCCGCCGATCACCGCAACCCGGCCCTTGGCCAACTGCTCGCCGCGGGTATTGAAGGCCTTCAGGAAGTCGATGGAGGCGAACACCCCGAGCGCGTCCTCGCCGGGCAGCGCGAGCGGGCGGCTCTTGTGCGCCCCCATCGCCAGCAGCACGGCGCCGTACCCGCCTTCGAGGAGACCATCGATGGTGACGTCCCGTCCGAGCGCGGCGCCGCACCGGAGCTCGATGTTGTCGTCGATCAGAGCGTCAATCTCGGACCTGACCACCTCGCGCGGCAACCGGTACGACGGGATGGCGCAGAAGAGCATTCCACCCGGAGCGGCGTCAGCCTCGAAGACTGTGACGCGACAGCCCGACAGCGACAGGCGGTGGGCGGCCGTCAGACCAGCGGGCCCGGCCCCGATCACCGCAACTCGTGGCTGCTCGCCGTTCGGCCAGGTCCGCCGCTGCGGACGAAACGAGGACGGGTCGGCGCGGTCAGTGATGAAGCGCTTCAGCGCGCGGATCGCCACCGCGGTTCCGCCGCTGGTGCCGGCGCGGCAGCGCTCCTCGCACGGGTGGTCGCAGGCGCGCGCGCAGACCGACGGGAACGGATTGGCCTCCCGAATCACGCGGTAGGCGTCCGCGACCTCGCCGCGCGCGATGTGCGCGACGTAACGCCACGCCTCGGTACCCAGCGGGCACGCCGCCTGACACGGCGCGCCGACGAGATGGTTGCAGACGAAGGCGTCGCAGCGGTGATCCACGACGTGGCGCCGGTACTCGTCCCGGAAGTAACGCAAGGTACTGAGCACCGGGTTGGCGGCCGATTGGCCAAGCCCACACATCGAGGTGTCCCGCACGACCTCCGCGAGCTCCTCGAGCAGGTTGAGCTGGTCAAGCGTGCCCCGGCCCTCGCTGATGTCCTCGATGATCTCGTACATGCGCTGGGTGCCCTTGCGGCAGGTGAAGCACTTGCCGCACGACTCCTCGCGCAGGAAGTTCATGAAGTACTTCGCGACGTCGACCATGCAGGTGTCGACGTCCATCACGATCATGCCGCCGGAGCCCATGATCGATCCGGCCTCGGYSAGGCTGTCGTAGTCGATGGGCAGGTCGAAGCGGGCAGCCGGGATGCAACCGCCYGACGGGCCTCCGGTCTGCACCGCCTTGATCCGTTTGCCCGAGGACGAGCCGCCCCCGATGCCGTAGACGATGTCKGCGATGGCGGTGCCCATCGGCACCTCAACGAGACCGGTGTTGGCGACCTTGCCGACCAGGCTGAAGATCTTGGTGCCGCGGTCGCCGCCCGTGCACTCGTCCGTGTGCGCCTCCGGACACTCGGCGACGACCACCGGCACATTGGCCCAGGTCTCGACGTTGTTGATCACGGTCGGTCGTCCTTCGATGCCGCGCTGGACCGGGAACGGCGGCCGTTGTCGCGGCTCGCCGATGCGACCTTCGACGGACGCCATCAACGCCGTCTCCTCTCCGCACACGAACGCGCCGGCGCCGCGCACCAGTGACACGTCAAAGGCGCAGCCTGTGCCCAGGATGTCCTTGCCGAGCAGTCCGAGTTCGCGCGCCTGACGGAGGGCAATGGTCAGGTGCTTGATGGCGAGCGGGTACTCGGTGCGCACGTAGACCACGCCCTCGATTGCGCGAGTGGTGAAGGCCCCGATCAGCATGCCCTCCAGGATCGAGTGCGGGTTTCCCTCGAGCAGGCTGCGGTCCATGTAAGCGCCCGGGTCTCCCTCGTCGGCGTTGCAGACCAGGAACTTCTTCCGGTCCCCGTCCTGATCGGCGAGCATCTTCCACTTGCGCCAGGTCGGGAAACCCGCACCGCCGCGGCCGCGCAGCCCGGCACGGCGCAGGGTGTCGATCACGTCCTCCGGACGCCCCGACCCGAGCAGCTCGACAAAGGTCGCGTAGCCGCCCCGCTCGATCGCGTTGAAAATCCGGATCGGATCCACGCCCTCGTTGCGCGCGAGCAGCCGCCGACGCTGATTGGCGAAGAACGGGACGTCGTCCTGACGCTCAATGCGCATCCCGGTCGCAGAATCGTGGAACAGCAGATCCTCGACAACGCGTCCTTCCGCCACCGCCTCCACGATGCGCGCCATACCGTCAAGGCCGACTCGGGGATAGAACGTGCGTTGCGGCTCGACGAGCACCGATGGCTCCGCCTGGCAGTAGCCATGGCAGCCGGTAATCCGGAGTCGCACGCGATCACTGAGCCCGCGCTCGAGCAACGTCCGCTTGGTGATCCGGATCAGGTCGTTGGCTCCGCTCGCCTGGCCGCAGGTCCCGGCCGGGATCACGATGGTCGGCAGCTCGTCGGCGCCGCGGTCGATGCGCAGGCGCTCGCGCAGACCGTGAAACTCGTCGATCGACCGCAGTCTCTCCATCACGCCTCCCTCACAGGTTGACGCCGTCGAAGTCGAGCATGTGGCTGCGGCAGCCGCGTCGCGAGCATATCTGGACCATGCCGCCGCCGCGTACGATCAGCGGCACCATCGGCGCCGCGCAGAGCGGACAATCCGTCGCGCCGGCGAGCTCGGCGTGACAGTGGGGGCAGAAGAAGTTGGCCACCATGTCGGTCGGGATTTCGTGCTCCGACTCAATGGTGTAGCTGCCGTACAGCGAGGACAGCAAGAGCCAACCGTGCGTGCGGCCGAACGAGATCGTGACGCGGACCGAAGGCTGGCCCTCGATCAGGTGCTCCGCGTCCATCAGGCTGTGATTGCAGCGCGCGCAGTAGACCTCGACCGGGAACACCCGCTGGTCGCCGGTCGCCGAAACGAAGTCGAGGCCTTCCCTCGTCTTCGCGAGAATCTCGCCGACCCGACGCCGGTCGACATTAGAGAAGTAGTGGCCATCCATGACGACGATCGGCCCGAGGGCACAGGCACCGAGGCAGTTGACGGTCTCGAGAGTGAACTCGCCGTCCTCGGTGGTGCGGCCGGTCTCGATCTCGAGCTTCTTGACGAACTCGTCACGGACCTGGGGCGCTCCGCGCACATGGCAGGCAGTGCCGACGCACACCGAGCAGAGGTGCTTGCCGCGGGGCTCGAGGCTGAACGCCCGGTAGAAGGTGGCGACGCCGTAGATGTCGACCAGCGAGCGGCCCGTGCGGTCGGCAACCGCGCGGAGGGCGCCCTCAGGGAGGTACCCGTACTTCGCCTGGATCCCTTCCAGCGTCGAGATGAGCCCCCCGCGCTGGCCGAGATGACGGTCGACCAGGGCCGTTACGAGGTCGACGCTCCACTGACGCTCCTCGTACAGCTCGCACTCCAGAACCGGCGGCCGCAGCCCGCGTCGGTGGACGCAATCTGGAGCGAAGCCACAGGTGGTGCAGATCTCGCTCCCGCGCTCCATCGCACCGACGGAGGGGCCAGTCATYGTCTCACCCGGAGCTCGAGTCGCCATACCGCCTCCTCAAACAAAAAGGCCACKACCGCCTCTGCCCGAACGGAGCGCACGACCCACGCCAGCAGAGAATTCGGTCGGGCGTGGTCGACCGGGGATGAGTGTGCTGACGGGAGGCTATACGTATGGGGAGCTTTCCGCAACCATTACTTTTGTACTTTCGGCTTGGATCCCGGACGCCAGCCTATTGATCCAGCCGACGGCCACCATCGCCGTCCGATCGCCCGCCGCTGGTCGATCTGTGCCGCGACCGAACGGCGGTCGAGTAGCGGGTGGTAACGGGATCAGGGTGCGAGCCGGCCGCGGGGGGCGCGAGGCGCGGCCAGCTCCGGCCCGAGGGCGACCTTGAAAGCGCCGCGGCCGTGGGTGAAGGCGAACAGCCACGGCGTGCCGTCCCCGTCGCTGCCGAGCGCCAGCGCCTCGGTGACCGCGCTGGCGAAGCCGGTGTTCTCGACCGCCCAGTGCTCGCCACTGTCCTGGGAGGTGAACACCCCGAGGTCGGTGCCGAGATACAGGCGCTCGGTGTTCGACGGGTCGACGACCACGCAGTGCACGGGCATGTCCGGCAGCGCGCTGTCGCCGGAGCCGTCGATCGGCTGCCAGCTCAAACCGCCGTCGAGGCTGCGCCAAAGGTGGGGGCCGCCGAAGCCGGCGTAGCTCGCCCAGACCACCTCCGGCGACAGCGGATCAAAGGCGATCCACGACACGAAGCCGTCGCGCGGACGGACGGCCGGCCAGCCGGTGCTGGCGCCGGCGTCGAGAGCGCGGTCGTTGCGGTGGATCGAGCCCTCGCTGGTCCCGACCAGAACGGTCTGGGAGTCGGCGGGATGAACCGCGATCGCGCTGACCTTGGCGGTCGAGCTGAGCGTGACGCTCGCCGCCTGCCAGCGCCCGGCGGCGTTGTCGGTGCGCCAGATCCGCTGACCGCCGGCCCACAGCCGCCGCGGCTCGCTCGGGTCCATGACGAACGGCGTGATGAACAGGAACCCCGAGCTGGGCTCGGTGACGCCGGACCGCGCCGAGTAGAAGCTGTAGCCGCCGTCGACCGACTTGTTGAAGGCGAAGCGCTGGGTCTCGGCGTAGACGAGGTCGGGGTCGCCCGGGTCGACGGCCACGTAGCCGCCGTCGCCGCCGAGCACCATCAGCCAACCCTCGTGGCCGGCGCCGGCCGTTCCGCGGACGGTGCCGTTGTCCTGGGTGCCGCCGATGAAGGTCTCGGCGCCGGGGAACGGCACGCCGTGGTAGAACTGCGTGATCCCCAGGTTGTGGTTGAGCGAGGCCCAGCGCATCCCGGTCTGGTACGGATCGCACACCGCATCGTCACCGCGCGCGACCGGCGCACGGGCGTCGTCGGTGATGAAGACGCCGCCGTCGTTGGCCACCAGCATCCGGCGGTTGAGCAGCCCGTCGTAGTCGGGGTGGAAGACGATGGCGTGCTGGTCGGCGTGGACAAAGGCGTCCCAGGTCTCGTCGAGCCACCAGTAGGAGGCGAGGCCCCAGCTCGAGCCGCCGTCGTCGGAGCGGAAGAGGTCGACCCCCGCCGCCCACACGACGTCCGGGTCCACCGGGTCGACCGCAATCACGTTGGCGTACCAACCCATGTTGATCCAGCTGTTCTGGGAGTACCAGCCGCAGTCGCGGTAGCAGGCTGCCGCGGGATTGACCAGCAGCAAGGTGTTGAGCTTGACCGGGTCGGTGTTGTCCACCTGCACCTGCCAGCTGCCGGCGTCACCGGCGGCGGTCGAACGGTAGACCGCGAGCAGGCCCTGCTCGAAGTGTCCATCCGGGCCCGGCGGGTTGGAGGCGGCCAACGCGTAGATCACCCGCTGGTCGGACGGGGCGATGGCGAGCGTAGTGCGGCCCATGCCCGGCTCTGACAGCACGGCCTCCCACTGCCCGCCGCTCATCACGCGGCGGTACACGGTCGCCTGCTCGAGGGTGCCGCAGGCGGCGTAGAGCCAGTCCGCGGCGGTGTCGGTCCGCAGCGCCAGGTCGAGGCACCCACCGTGCTCGGCCGACTCGAGGATCTGCTCCCAGGTCTCGCCGCGATCCTCGGAGCGCCAGACGCCGCTGCGGGTGGCGGCGTAGAGCCGATCCGGCTGGCGGGCGGTGGTGACCAGGTCGTTGACCCAGTGGAAGTCGGCCGAGCCAGTGGCCGGGAGCTGCTCCCAGGTCTCGCCGCCGTCGTCGCTCCGGAAGATGCCGGCGCCGCGCAGCGGCAGCCAGGTGCCGCGCACCTCCTCCCGGAAGTAGCCCTCACCGGTTCCCACGTAGAGCACGTCAGGATCACTGGGGTGCATCGCCATCGAGTTGACCGCAATGTTGCTGAGGTCGTCGGCGAGTGGCCGCCACCACTGGCCGCCGTCGGTGGTCTTCCACACCCCGCCCGAGACCCCGCCGCAGTACATCACGTCGTGGTCGTCGGGGTGGATGACGAGGGTGCGGGTGCGGCCGCCGATGTTGCCGGGCCCGAGGGGCTGCCAGGTTGCGAGGGCGGGCCATCCCTTCTCTCCGCCGGCGGCGAGCTGCTCGGAGCTCGCGGCCGCCGCCGTTGCGTGCACCGGCATCCGCGCCCGCTGCCGCCTCGCCGCGGCCAGCGCCGCGACCGGGTCGAAGTCCGGGCCGGGCCCCTGGCGCTTGAGGCGGGCGAGCTCGGCCGCGCTCCCGGGCTCGTCGCCGGGCGCTGCCGGGTCCTCGGCCGCGATGGCTCGCGCGAGCTTCACGGTCGGCGGCGCGGACGGCGGCGGCCGATGCCCGGCCACGACCAGCAGGAAACCGACGGTCGCGATCGCGATGAGCCGATGGGCGCGGATGCTCATGGCCAATGGTAGCTCGATTCGCCGCGCCGGTGCGGCGGCTCGCCGCCGCGGGTCCGGCGCGCCCTCGCGGGGTTCGCAGACCCCAACCTCCGGCTGCGCGGCGTTCGCCCGGCGGCAGGCTGGTGGTCCTCCTCGGTTGCCGTCCCGGGCGCATTCTTTCGATATCGAAATAATTGATCCTGCCCCACCGTTTCTCGATCCAGGAGGTGCGAGATGACGATCGAAATCGTCGACGTCCGTCGCGCAGCCGAGCGTGGCGTCACCCGTATCGGCTGGCTGAACAGCCGGCACAGCTTCTCGTTCGGCGACTACTACGACCCGGCCCACATGGGCTTCCGCGCGCTGCGCGTGATCAACGACGACGTCGTGGAGCCGGGGCAGGGCTTCGGGACCCACCCCCACCGCGACATGGAGATCCTCAGCTTCGTGGTGGAGGGTGAGCTCGAGCACCGGGACAGCCTCGGCACGGGATCGGTGATCCGTCCAGGCGAAGCGCAGCGGATGAGCGCCGGCACCGGCATCCTGCACAGCGAGTTCAACCCGTCGCGGGCCCACGAGGTCCGCTTCCTGCAGGTCTGGATCGAGCCTGCGCGGCGCGGGCTGCCCCCCGGCTACGAGCAGCGGCGATTCGAACAGCCACCCGGCGATCCGGTCCTAGTCGCTTCGCCCGACGGCCGCGACGGCTCGCTCACCATCCACCAGGACGTGCTCGTCTGGCGCACGGTGCTCGCCGCCGGCGATGAGACGACGGCGCAAATCGAGGCGGAACGCTTCGCCTGGCTGCAGCTGGTCCGGGGATCGGTCACGGCTCATGGGCTCGAGCTCGCCGAGGGCGACGGCCTGGCGGTCCGCGGCCCAGGCGGGCTGGCGCTGAAGGCCGGCGCCGGCGGCGCCGAGCTGATCCTGTTCGACCTCGCCTAGGAGGGCGCTGATGGTCACCGGCGGCCACCCCCGCCTGCCCGCCCTCGATGCGTACATCAAGCTGGTGCGGGCCGCCTCCTCGGTGACCGCCCTGCTCGAGCCGCGGCTGCGAGCGGCCGGCCTCACCACCAGCCAGTTCGGCGTCCTCGAGGCCGTCCATCACCTCGGTCCGCTCTGCCTCGGCGATCTGGCGCGCAAGATCCTGACCTCGAGCGCGAACCTGACGACCGTGGTCGACTCCCTGGAGCGACGTCGGCTGGTGGCAAGGCGCCGCGATCCCTCGGACCGGCGGCGGACCGAGGTTTGCCTGACCGCGCGCGGCCGCCGCCTGATCTCCGGCCTGTTTCCGAGCCACGCGCGAGCCATCGAGCACGCCTTCTCGACCCTCGACGATGCCGAACAGCGCGAGCTCGCTGGGCTCTGCCGCCGGCTCGGCCTCGCGGCGGCCGCGGCAAAGCCCTGATTTCGGGGTAGGATGGCGCGGTAACGGAGGTCGCCATGGCCAAAGCGCGGAACCTGGTGCTCGGGGTCGGCTGCCTGCTGGTCCTGCTGGCGGGCGTGATCGCGATCTTGATCGCCTACGGCATGAGCAGCCCGGCGTTGCCCAAGGAGATCGTGCTCGCCGTCAAGCTGTCGGGGCCGATCCCGGAGCTCACGGCTGAGGATCCCTTTGCCCGCTTCAGCGGCGGCGAGCCGCTCAGCCTGCGCCAGCTGCACGCCGCACTCGGCGCAGCGGCGCGCGATGAGCGCGTGGTCGGGCTGAGGCTGCATTGCGACTCGTACGAGGGCGGCTTCGCGACCACGCAGGAGATCCGCTCGCTCATAAAGGGCGTGAGCGATGCCGGGAAGTGGACGGCGGCGTACTTCGACACCGCCGGCGAGTTCGCGCCCGGCAACTCGGTCTACTACCTGGCGTCGGCCTGCGACGAGGTGTCTCTCAACCCGGCCGGCGACCTCAACCTGATCGGGATGTCGGCGCGCTCGCCGTTCCTGCGCGGCACCATGGACAAGCTCGGCATCGAGCCCGAGTTCCCGGGGCGCGGCGACTACAAGACTGCGCGCTTCATGTACACCGAGCGGGATTTCACGCCAGCCCACCGCGAGATGATGGGCTGGCTCCTCGACTCGCTGATGCGGCAGATGGTCGGCGACATCGCGGCCAGCCGGGAGCTCACTCCGGAGAAGGTCCGCGAGCTCATCGACCGCGCGCCCTTCTTCGGCGACGAGGCGGCGGAGGCCGGCCTCATCGACTACCTCGAGGAGTGGCCCGAGTTCACCAAGCGGCTCGAGGAGCGGGCCTCGACCCGGGCCGAGGTGGTGGGCCTTCACGACTACCTCAAGCGCTCGCACGGAGCGCGCGGCGGCGCCAAGATCGCCGTGGTCAGCGGCGTCGGCGCGATCCTGCGCGGGCCCAGCGGCAAGGGCTTTGGCCTGTTCGGCGCCGAGGACGTGATGGGATCGGACACCGTCGCGAGGGCCTTCCGCGACGCCCGCGAGGCGCGCGGCGTGAAGGCTGTCGTCTTTCGCGTCGACTCGCCCGGCGGCAGCGCGCTCGCCTCCGAGATCATCCGCCGTGAGATGGTCCGCACGGCCGAGAAGCTGCCAGTGGTGGTGTCGATGAAGGACGTCGCCGCCTCGGGCGGCTACTGGGTGTCGTGCGGCGCGCGCAGGGTCGTGGCCGATCCCGGGACCTTCACCGGCTCGATCGGCGTGCTCGGCGGCCACCTCAACATGGACCGCTTCTGGGCCGATAAGCTCGGCATCACGTTCGGCCGCCTCGACGCCGGCCGCAACGCCAACCTCTACGGCAGCCTCGAGAACTGGACCGACGAGCAGCGCGCGATCGTCGACCGCATGCTCGACCGGATCTACAACGACTTCCTCGACCGCGCCTCGGCGGCGCGCGGCATGTCGAGGGAAGCGGTGGACGCCATCGCGCGCGGCCGCGTCTGGACCGGCGCCCAGGCCCTCGACAACGGCCTGGTCGACGAACTCGGCGGCTTCGATCGCGCGGTCGTCGCGGCGCGCGAGCTCGCCGGCATCGGCGCCGACGAGCGGGTCGAGCTCGTCGACTTCCCGAAGCTGCGGCCGTGGTGGCAGGAGATGGTGCAGCAGCCGTACGAGGACGAGGCCGCGGCGCGCGCGCTGATGGCGGAGCTCGAGCACGCGTGGCGGACCGGCCGCCTCGACGCGCCCGGGCCGGTGTGGATGCCGCCGGTCTTCGTGGAGTGACGAGCGGCTGCCGGCCGGCATGAGCGATCCGGACGCAGCCGCCGTCCGTCCGTCGGTGGTGACGCTGCCGGAGCGAGCTCCGTGCGGCGTCGTCACGCTGATTGACTTCTTCGTGCTCCGGTTTCCGCGCATCCCCGAGGCCACCTGGCGGGCGCGGTTCGCGGCCGGCAAGGTGTGGGCCGCAGACGGGCCCGTCGCGGCGGACGCGCCGTACCGGCCGCTGCTCGGACTCTTCTACCGGCGCGAGATGGAGCGCGAGCCGCCGGTCCGCACCGATCTTGCGGTCGTGTGGTCCGACGACGACCTGCTGGTCGTCGACAAGCCGCCCCACCTGCCGGTGACTCCCGGTGGGCCGTGGGTGCGCCACACCCTCCTCCACCTGCTCGAAGGGCTGACCGGCTGCACCGAGCTGGCGCCGCTGCACCGCCTCGACCGGCTGACCTCGGGCCTGGTCGTGCTTTCACGCCGCCGCAGCACGCGGGCGCAGTTCGCTCGAATGTTCCAGCCGGGCGCACCCGTCGAGAAGACCTACACCGCGGTCTGCGAGCTGACCCGCGGCGACGCGCCGGAGCGGACGGTCCTCGACCACCACATCCGGCGCAGCGGTGACGAGTACTGGCGGCAGGTCGTGGTGCCCGACGAGCCGCCCAACGCCTCGAGCGAGATCGAGCTCATCGCGACGGCCGGTCGGCTGGCCGCCTACCGGGTTCGCCCGCGCACCGGCCGCAAGCACCAGCTCCGGGTCCAGCTGGCGGCGGCAGGATTGCCCGTGCTCGGCGATCCGCTCTACGGCACCAGGCGCTTTCACGATCCCGAGGACCTCACAACCCGCCTCTGGCTCGATGCTCACGGGATCCTGGTGACCGGCTTTCCCCGGCCCGGCGGCGCCCACCCGCTGACCGCCGCCTGGAACTCGTCGCGCGATCCGGCCGCACTGTTCGCGCAAGCCGCCGCAGCTGCCGCGTCAGACACACCTCGACGCTGACCACGGCTCCACGACTCGAGGCAGTTGACACCGGCCTCAGGCGCGTGGTGCGATGCCGGCATGACCATGCCGGAGCGGGCGATGGTGGTCGTCGCGCGCGGGCCGCGTGCGGCCGAGCTCGAGGTGCTCGAGACGGTCGCGCGACTGGCACCGCGGCACTCGCACGAACTGGCGGCGCCGCTGCGCGTCATCGTGCCGTCATCCAGCCTGCGCCGCCACCTGATCGCGCGGCTCGTCGCCGCCCCCGGCCGGGCGCTCGCCGGCGTGATCGTCCAGACCCTCCACCAGGCAGCTCTCGAGGTCCTCGAGCGGGCCGGCGAGCACGGTGGGCGGGGCACCGCGGCCTTCGAGATCCTGGTGCGGCGCGCTGCGGCTCGGGACCGGAGCCTCCGGCAGGCGCTCGCCGACCTCGACGACGGCTACTCCATCGTCGAAGCCGCAGTACGCGACCTGCTGGACGCGGGCTACTCGGCATCCCACCGGGAGGCGGTGCTCGACACTCTTGCGGAGTTCGAGGGGCGGGTGGCGCCGCCGCGGCGACAGCGGGTCCGCTCGATCCTCGAGGTTGCGGCCGAGGTCGCCGGGCAGCTCGAGGAGATCGGTGCCCACCGCCCCGAGCAGGCGCCGCAGCGGGCAGCCGAGCTGCTGCGCCGGCACGGCGCAGCAGCGCTGCCGGCTCGCGCGGTCCTGATCCACGGCTTCGCCGATCTGACCGGCATCGCGGCCGACCTGATGCAGACCCTGCTCGCCGTCGTCGGCGGCGTGGTGGTAGTCGACCGGCCGCCGGATCCGGCGGCACCGGAGCGGGAGGACGCGGGCGTCGCGTTTCTCGACCGACTCGCAGTCCAGCTCGGGGGGCTCGCCGCTTCAGCGTCGCCGCACGCCGCGCCGCCCGCCCGCCTGACGGGGTTCGCTGCGCCGACCCCGGAGGCCGAGGTCCGGCAGGTCGCCCACCGGGTCCGTGGCCTGCTCGACGCAGGCGTGGAGCCCGAGTCGATCGGCATCGTGGCGCGCGAGCTGCACCCCTTCGCCAGCGCGCTGCGGCGCCAACTTGGCCGGCTGGCGGTCCCCTTCTCCGGCGCCGGCACGACCCTCCCCGGGGGCGCGGTGTGGCGGCGATCGCGGCTGCTGGCCGCGATGCTGCGGTCCGGGGCCGCGACGCCGGCCGAGCTCTGGCTCGAGGCAGCCGACGGCGGGCTGATGACCGAGCTGCAGCTCGCGCTGCGCACCCTCGGCGTCTCCCGCCTCGACGAGGTGGCGAGCCTCGGCTCGCCCGCCGCCGGCGTCACGCTGCCCCTGCCGGCAATCGACGAGGACGGCGAGCCGCAATCCGAACGCGTGCTCGCCCCCCACCACATCGACGGGCTGCGACAGCGGGCGCTCGAGATGACCCACCGCCTCGAGCGCTGGCCGGCGCGTGCCGCTGCCGCGACCCACCGGGGCCACACTGCCGGCCTCGTCTCCGCGCTCGGCTGCAGCCCGGCCGATGTGGCGGCAGAGGCGGTGCTCGGCGAGGCCGAGAGCCTCGCGCTCGAGCTGCCGAAGGCCATCCGGCTGACGCGGCAGGAGTGGTGCGACGCGCTGTGCCGCCGGCTCGAGGCACTCGGCGAGGACCCGATTGGGGGGGCCGGCGGCGGCGTCCAGCTGCTGTCGGCGATGGAAGCGCGGGCACGGACCTTCGAGCACCTGTTCCTGATCGGCCTCAACCGGGGCGTGTTCCCGCGCATCGTCCAGGACGACGCCGTGCTGCCCGACGAGGTGCGCGGCCACCTCGCGGCCGCGGTTCTCCCCGAGTTCCCAGTCAAGGCGCGCGGCCTGGACGAGGAGCGCTACCTGTTCGCACAGCTGGCTGCGGCGGCGCCCGCAGTCACCTTGTCGTGGCACCTCTCCGCAGGCGGCGCCGCGGCGACGCCCTCGCCCCTGGTCGAGCGGCTGCGCCGCGAGGCGGGCCTCGACGCGCCGGCCGTTCCCGCTCCGCTCGCCCCGGCGCCGGACGGCGGCGAGGATCCATTGCGTCCGCGCCCGGCCTTCGAGCACGCCATCCTCGCCGCCGAGCATGGCCAACGCGATCGGCTGGCGCCGGTTCTGGCAGCGGCCCGCTCCGAGGGCCGCGAACGGGGCGGGCTCGGCAGCGACGACGCGGCCGGCTGGGCGACGGCTCGGATCGCCGTCCTCGACGCCATCGATCCGGCGCTGCCCGCCGGCGGGCCGGGGCCGTGGGCCGGCCTGGTCGGCGAAGCGGCGCGGCCCGGCACCAGGCTGCCGTCGATCACCGGTGTCGAGGACCTCGCCAAGTGCCCGTTTCGAGCGCTGCTCGTGCGGCGGCTCGGCCTGGCGCCGATGCCCGACCCTCGTTCCGGCCTCCCAGACACGCGCGGGGCCCTGGTCGGCAGCCTCGTCCACGCCGTGCTCGAGCGGATCGCCGCCGACGCCCTCGGCCGCCGCGGCGACCAGCTCGACGACGTCGCCGCTGCGGCGGCGGCCGACGTGCCGTGGCCGGACGACGAGCGCCTCGAGGTGATCCTGGCGCACGCCGCCGAGAGCCTGGCCCGCCGCCACGGCCTCGCCGCGCTCGGCATGGCGCCGCTTCTCGCCGCCCAGGCGCTGCCCTACCTCGAGGTCGCGCGCGCTGTCGAATGGGGCGCCGGCGGCGTCGTGCCGGGCGTCCTCGGCGTCGAAGTCAGCGGCGAGCTGAGGGTCGCGGGCTGGCCATCACCTCTTCGCTTCCGCGCGGACCGCGTCGACGGGGCCCCGGACGGCCTGTCCATGGTCGACTACAAGACCGGCGCCCCGCCGTCGAAGGCCAAGCGCGAGGACACCCGGCGCCGTGACCTCATCGAAGCGGTGGCGCGGGGCAATGCGCTGCAGGGCGTCGCCTACGCCCTCGCCGCCCCCGCCGGCCGGGCTGAGGGCCGCTACCTCCACCTCAAGCCCGAACTGGGCGGCGCGCCCGAGGCGGCGCGCCACGTTCGCGTCGCGAGCGACGACTTCGAGCTGGCCGCCGCCTTTTCCCGTGCCGTGGCCACCGTCGCCGAGTCCTGGCAGGCGGGAGCGATGTTCGCCCGGGTCGAGGAGCCGGACCGCACGGACGGCCGCGCCTGCGCCTTCTGTAGCGTGGCCGAGGCCTGCCTGCGCGACGACTCGGGCGTCCGGCGCCGGCTCGCCTCTTGGCTCGCTGCCGACGACGCAGCGGCGACCCCGGTCGAGGCCGCGGCGCGTCGGCTGTGGCGGCTCGGGTACGAAGCAGCGGAGGACGCGCCATGACGCGCGAACGCAGCCGCCGGCTCGAGCGGGACCAGGAAGCTCGCAAGCTCGCACACACCGAGTTCGAGATTCCGCTCATCATCGAGGCTGGAGCCGGGACCGGCAAGACCGCCCTGCTGACCGCGCGCGCGGTGGCGTGGTGCGTCGGGCCGGGCTGGGAGGGGCACGCGGCGGATGCAGCCGAGGCCGGGACCGTGGCGCGGCGGGTCATCGAGCGGGTGGTGGCGATCACCTTCACCGAGGCGGCGGCGGCCCAAATGGCACAGCGCGTCGGCGAAGCCCTGGCGGCACTGGCCCAGGGTAAGCCGGCGGTCGGGGTCAAGCGCGAGCTGTTGGCGGTGGACGACGAGGAGTTAAGGGCACGATGCGCCGCCCTGGCTGACGAGGTCCACCGCCTGCCGGCGTCGACCTTCCACTCCTGGTGCCACCGCCAGCTGCGCCGGTTCCCGCTCGAGGCCGGAATGCACCCGCTGTTCGAGGTCGACGCCGACGGCACCCTGGTCGAGGCTGCGGCCACCGACGTCGTCGAGGAGTCTCTGCGCGGCCTGGCGGACGACCCGCTCGCCGACGACTGGCGGCGACTGGCCGCCGCCGGGGTGGTGCCACCGCGAATCGCCGAGGCGCTGCGCCGGCTGGCCGCGTCCGGCGTCGGGCCCCCCGCCCTCGACCGCGACCCGTGCGCGCCGGACGCGGTCGCGCCGCTGCTCGGCCGCCTTCGCGGCGCCCTGTCGGCCTTCCTCGCGGCGGAGCAGGGCCGGCTCGCGGCGGTATCGAAGAACCCGACCGCCACTGCCACACGAACGGCGCTGGCACGAGCCCTCGAGCTGCTCGACTGCGGGGCCGACCCGGCGACGCTTGCCGAGTTCTGCACCCGGCTCGACCCGGCGCTCCTGGAGCGCTGTCGCAAGTGGGCCCGCTCAGACTTCGCCAAGACCGAAGCGGCCGCCCTCGGCGACGCGGCGCCCACGGTGGCCACCGCGGCTGCGGCCTGCGCCGGCCCGCTCGACAGCCTCGCTGCGCTGCGCGCGGAGGAGTTGGGTGCGGCTCGCCGGGTGCTCGGCAGCCTGTTCGGACGGCTGCGGGCGCGCCTTCGCCAGACCGGGGTTGTCACCTTCGAGGACCTGCTGGTCGCAACCGAGCGCCTGCTCGCTTCCTCGCCCCAGGTGCGCGCCGAGTTGCGGCGCGACATCGACCAGCTGATGGTCGACGAGTTCCAGGACACCGACGAGACGCAGTGCCGGATCGTGCGCTGGCTGGCGCTCGACGGCGATCGCGAGCGCCGCCCGGGGCTGTTCATCGTCGGCGACCCGAAGCAGTCCATCTATGGCTGGCGGCGCGCCGACCTCGCGGCCTACGACGCCTTCACCTCGCGAGTCGCCGGGGATGGCGGGCTGGTCCGGCCACTGGTGTGCAACTTTCGCTCGGTGCGGCCGATCCTCGACGAGGTCGAGCGGGTGGTGGAGCGGGTGATGCAGGCGCAGGCCGGCGTCCAGCCGCCGTTCCAGCCGCTCGAGGCGACCGAGGGCCGCCGGACCGACCTTGGATTCTCCACCGGCACCTGGTCGGCGGTCGAGCACTGGATGGCGTGGCCGGCCGACGCCGAGACCGGCGAGATCAACGCCGGGGCGGCGGTCGACGAGGCCAATGAGCTCGAGGCGAGGAGCCTCGCCACCGACATCCGCCGGCTCCACGACGAGGCCGGCGTGCCGTGGGGCGCGATCGCAGTTCTGCTGCGGGCCACCACCGCCCAGGAGGTGGTGCTCGAGTGCTTCCGCGAGGCCGGGGTGCCGTTCGAGGTCGCACGCGAGCGCGAGTACTACCGGCAGCGCGAGGTCGTCGAGACGGCGGCGCTGGTGCGCTGCGTGCTCGAGCCCGGCGACGCGCTCGCCCTGCTGACCGTGCTGCGCTCGGACGCGGTGGGCGTGCCCGACGCCGCCCTGGTCCCGCTGTGGGAGTCAGGGCTGCCGGCCGCGATCGCGGGAGCGCAGGCCGCCGACGTCGCGTTGATGGCAGCCGTCGACGCCTGCCTGGTGCGCGCGGCCGCTGCGACGCCCACCGACCTGCCCGGCGCGGCCGAGCTGCCGCGATGGCCGCTGGCGGTGCGAGCGGCGGCCGAGACCATCGGCTCGCTGCGCGCTTCAGTGCGCCGCGATCCGCCCGACCGCTTCGTCGAGCGGCTGCGCACGCTCTGGCTGACCGAGGCCACGGCCTCGGCGCGCTACCTCGGCCGCTTCCGCCGCTCCCGCCTCGAGCGCTTCTTCGCCGAGCTCGAAGGCGCCCTCGTCACACCAGATGGCAGCCTGTCACCGGTGGCGCGCTTCCTGCGCCGCGCCGTCGAGCAGGGCCGCGACAGCCAGCTCCCGGCCGAGCCCGACGTCGCCGCCGACGCGGTCCACGTGATGACGATCCACGGCGCCAAGGGTCTCGACTTCGAGCATGTCTACCTGGTGCAGCTCCACAGGGCGACGGGCGGCGGCCGGAGCGACGCCGAGGTCGAGCTCCGCCCGTCGCCGGACGGCCTCCAGTACACGCTCTTCGGCTGGCCGACGCCCGGGTTCGCCGAGGCCGACGAGTTGCGCACCGCCCAGGCGCGCGCCGAGCAGGTGCGGCTGCTCTACGTTGCGATGACCCGCGCCAAGAATCGGCTGGTGCTGTCCGGACGGTGGCGCGTCGACGGCGCGCTGGTGCCGGCGCAGCAGGCCAAGACCTTTGCCGACCTGGTCGCGCACCGGCTGGACCCGGCCGCCGCCGAGGAGCAGATGCGGGATCGAAGGCGGTCCCGGAGTGAGCCGGAGCGGCCGGTGCAGTGGCTGGTGCTCGGCGCCGGCGAGGCTGGGGCGACCGCAGCCGCTGCGCCGGAGCGGGCGCGCGTCGTCGACCAGGTCAGGGTGACGGCTGAGGCGGCAGCGCTCGCCGAGCTGCGAACCGCCGCGTCGATGCGAGCCGCCCGCAGGGCCACGGCCTCGGTCACGTCGATCATCGGCGACGCAGGCGGAGCGTGGACCGACCACCGGGAAGCCGGCGACGGCGGCGCGCCGCTCCGGGAGTCCGCGCTGGCCGTCGGCGGCGCCGTTCATCGGATGCTCGAGGCCATCGACCTGACGCAGGACCTGCCGAGCCAGCTCCGGGACGCCGGCGCGCGCTGCGCGGACGCGCTGGCAGCGGTGGTACCGTCCGACCGACTGGCCGAGGCCCGCTCCAACCTCGCCGCGGTGCTGACCGTCATCGAGGGCGGCGACTGCCTCCGCCGGCTTGGCGAGCTCGCGGCCAAGGTGGTGGCACGGGAGCTGCCCTTACTGCTGCCGCCAGCGCCCGATGACCCGGTTGTCGGCGCCCTGATCGGGAGCGCCGACCTCGTCTACACCCAAGGCGACCGATTGGTCGTGGTCGACTTCAAGACTGACGAGCTGAGGTCAGAAAGCGAGCTCGCCGCTCGCGCCGCGTATCACCGCCCCCAGCTCGAGCGCTATGCGGCGGCGCTCCAGTCAGCCCTCGCACTCGATGAGTCGCCGGCGATGGAGCTCTGGTTCCTTGCCGCCGACCGGGTCGTCCGGCTTTAGGCTAGGCTCCTGCCTGCCGCTTGACGTACCGGAACAGCCCGGTGCTGTTCTCGACCATCGGACACAGCTTGAAGTACAGAGCCCGCTGCGCGTCGGGCACGCCCGCCACGGTCATTTCCGAATCGTCCAGGGCGGCGAGGCGAACCCCGAGCGACGGGACGTCACCGCCGTCGCGGACCACCTCCTCCGCGATCGCGGCCCATCGCTGCAGCCGCCGCTCGAGCTCTTCGAGGTGCCGGCCGGCGTCGTCGAAGCCACCAAAGTGGGTCAGCAGCAGCCGGCGCGGCTCGAGGCCGCGCAGCAGATCGAGGCTCGAGCGCCACGCCTCGAGATCGATGTCCGGCGGCGGCATCGGCGGCAGCACGTGGCTCGAGCCGGCCATCCGGACCCCGGCTACGTCGCCGGTCGCGATCTCGTCCGCGACCTGCCACGCCACGTGGTGCCGGGCGTGACCCGGCGTGTGCCAGCCGACGACCTCGCGTTCACCGAAGCGCAGCGGAGCACCGTGCTCGACCGCGTGCAGGCGTTCCGCCGGCACCCCCTCCATGGTCCCGAACAGCGCCTCGAGCCGGCTGCCGTACAGCCGCAGCGCGCTCGGCAGCAATCGCGCGCCGGGGTCGGCCAAATGGGCGACGCCGTCGGGGTGTGCCCAGACCTCGCAACCGGTCCGCCGTGACAGCGTCCCAGCGGCCGCGGCGTGGTCGAGGTGGATGTGGGTCAGCAGGACCGCCCGCAGTCGATCCAGCGAAAATCCCGCCCCGTCGAGGCCACGCTCGAGAGCCTCGATCGTGCTCGCCGGCCCGCTGTCGAGCAGCACGAAGCCGCCGTCCCCGGTCGGCGCCATGTACACCGAGATGATCCCGGACCGGCCCAGGTAATCGAGATCGACGGTGATGATCTGACCCATCGCCCCTCCCAGCGCCGCCTCGGCCAACCGGCGCGGCTATCGGCTGCAAAGTCTAGCGCGTATCATCGCCACGGGAGGCTCGCCGTGCGTGCACTCGCCATCGTTGTCGTTCTCGGCCTCGCGCTGGCCTGCGCCAGCAGCGGCTCGGTCGGCACCACCAGCACCGTGTACGCCGACCGAACGCAGGTCTGGCTCGCCGCCCAGACCGCGATCCGAGAGATGGGCGGCCGAGTCGTGCACGCCGATGAAGCCTCTGGCACGGTCGCCGGCCGTCTCGACGTCGAAGGCACTCCCATCGACCTCGCCGTCAGCATCTGGGGATCGCCGGCGTCCGAGGCCGCCACCGTCGACTACTACGACGTCGACGTGCGGGCGTCGCTGGTCGGCGCCTCGGCGCCCAGCGAGGAGTGGCAGCGGCGGCTGAGGTTCCTCGCGGACGAGCTGCTCGATCGGATCATGGCAGGTGCGTCCGGGTCGACCCGCAGGCTACCGCCGTAGAAGCGAGAGACMAAATYCCCMGTTGACCCGCTTCCGCGTCCGCGCCCGCTTCCGGATCTGAGGTCGCACMCGATTCGCAGCAGGCGAGGGCCAGCTACCTCACCGACATGTGGAGCACGACCCGGAGCTGCAGCCCGAGCAGGCCGACGAGGACTTCGTCTGGCGCTCGACCCCGGACATCCCGAACGTCGACGGCAGCTTCTCCACCTTGGACGAGCCGCAGGACGGACATGCAACCGACGCGCCGCTGCCGAACATCAGCTTCTCGAACTTCGTCTTGCACCGTCCGCAGCGAAACTCGAAGATCGGCACCTCGCTCGCCTCCAGGACCGAATGATACTCGAATCGGTGGGTGCTCCGGGACGTTGCGGCCCATCCCCCGTCCCGTTCCCGCTCCCGTTCCTGATCGTAACGATTCCCCTGCCCCGCTTCCTCTCATGTCACGGCGAAGCCGAAGGCGACTTGTCAGGGCGAAGTGCGGAGCACGAAGCCTGAAGCCGGATCCGTGCAGGTCTCCTTCTCCGTTCTCGAAGCGACCACACCCTCAGACGAATTCCCCTCCCGGTGCTACACTGCGCCGTCGTGCCCTTCGGCCAATCTCTCGCCCTGGTCCTCACCGCGCCCTCCGCCGAGGCAGTGTGGCGGCTGCGCGGCGACCTGCTGGCGTCAGGGCTTGCGGCCGATGACCGCCTGCTCGCGCTCCTCGGCGCCTTCCATGGCTACCTTGACCACCTCGCCACCGGGATGTCGTCGCGGGACTACAGCCAGCTCGCCTCCAAGCTCGACATCTCGGCGATCAGCGGCGTCATCCTGGAGCGGCTCGCCGAGGTCTCCGACTCGCCCAAGCTCGGCCTCAACCTGGTCGCGGGCGCGATCAGCGAGGGACTGATGGCGCTCGCGACCCGCCAGCACGTCAAGGCCTGGGAGGGCGAGCTCGCGGCGGTTCACCGCAGCGCGGCCTGGGYGCTCTTCGACGAGCTGTGGCGCTGGACGGAAGAGCGCAACCCTGAAATCGAGCCACCGGAGCGCCGGGAGCTCATCGACCGGCTGCTCGCGCCGGCGCTCGACCCGCAGCAGCCYGGGCTCCTCCGGGCAGCCCTCATCTGCCGGCTGTTCCAGATCCTCATCGCCGCCGAGATCGGCGCGGCGGTCTCACACAAGGCACCGGCAAGCTGACGGCACCCCCCAGAGACGCCGTCGTCTCTCCACTGATGGGTCGCGGGACCAACCGAGTGGACCATCGGCGGGAGAGCGCCGCGGCGAGGGCGGGTATGCTGCGCGCGGAGGGACGGCGATGGATCAACCGAGCTGGGTGGACGAGATCGACATGGCGGTGACGGTGACCGACGCCGAGGGCAGGATCCTCGCCATGAACCAGAAATCGGTGAGGACCTTCGCTGCGGACGGCGGCGCGGCGCTGGTGGGCGCGAACGTGCTCGACTGCCACCCGGAGCCCGCCCGCTCGCTCCTCGCCGGCATGTTCGCAACCCAGAGCGCGCACCACTACACGATCAGCAAGGGCGGTCAGCGCAAGGCGATCCACCAGCTCCCGTGGTATCGCGACGGTATCTTCGCCGGCTTCGTGGAGCTCGCGATCCCCATCGGCGACCACCTGCCGCACTTCGACCGCGGCTGA
>PQAJ01000141.1 GCA_003105185.1 Holophagae bacterium | reverse complement strand
TTGTTGAGGTCGACGTCGGTCTGGAAGAAGGCGCCCTCGGCACCAGCGGCCAGCGCCGCCGCCGGGATGAACGTCACCTGATCCGACGGCGCCTGGGGGAGGATCGTGGTGGGGTCCGACGTGACGTTGTCGAGCACCGATCCGTAGCAGTAAAAGGTGCCCGTCTGCGACACGGACCGCACGACCACGTACCCGTTCACCGGAGCGTAGTCCTCGAAGACTCGATTCAGCTGTTCGTTTTCCCAGGGTCCCAGGGACATGAGCTTCCTCCCCAGGAACTCCCCTTCCGCGGTGAAGAGATCCAAGAGGAGAGTGTTCTCGCAGGAACAGCCATTCTGGCAGGCCACGTTGGTGCGATATTGATCGTCCTCGGTCGCAAAGAGGATGCGGCGCCGCTCGGGGCCCGGGATCATGTCCTGTTCCGAGATTGCCGGCATCGCCTGGCCGAAGGTGCCGCCGCTGCCGCTCTGCTCGAGGTTGTAGGTGCGGCTCATGCCGATCACCGACTGCTTGCTCGCGACCATCTTGAGGGCGCCGAGCGAGTCGGGCTCGAGGCCGAAGACCTCGGCCAGGACGTTCTCATAGCGCAGGCTGCGGCCCGCAGCGAGTATGACCGGCTCGGACTCGACCGGCTCGGAGTTGTCCTCGCCTCGGGGCAGCCACTGGAAGGCGACCTGCGCGTCCTCGGTACCCGTGTTGTTAATCTCGAGGTCAGTCTGGAAGAAGGCGCCCTGGGCGCCAGCCGCATACGCGGCGGCCGGGATGAAGGACGCCCGGGCATCGGAGAACGGCAACGGCCCCGAGACGTAGCCGATGGCAGCGACCGTGGCAATTGCGTTGTACCACATGCGCGCGGTGTCACCCGTCAGCACCGCCCGAGGACTGAAGATGCATCCTTGGTCCCAGTCGCCCGATCCTCCAGGATGCACGACCGGCTCCCACAGCGGCCACCGGACCCAGTTGATGCCGTCAGCTGACACCGCGTGGCCGATGCCAGCGCACACGCCGGAACCACCCGAATACCACATGTGGTATGCACCGCCTTCGAACGCGACCATCGGGAAGGCAACGCCTAACCTGTCCCACCCCGCGGTGCGCGGCCAGAAGACCGGCTCCGGCCACTTGTCCCAGTGGACACCGTCCGGCGAGGTGGCATAGCCGATGGAAACCCAGTCGAGCGTCACGTACCCCCAGTACCAGGCGCGGAAGCCTCCACCCTCGGCGACCACCGCCGTAATCAACGCATTGCTGCTGTCCCAGCTGCCCGCATCCCCGACCGGCAGCACCGGATTGTCCGGGTGCTTGGTCCAGTTGACTCCGTCTGGCGAGGTCGCGTACCCGGTATTCCAGGTGCCAGCTCCGCCGGGCACCGCGCCGGCGCCGTACCACATGTGATAGAGGGCACCGTCCCAGATCACCGCTCCCGGCTGCAGAGACCCGGCATCCCATTCGCCGGGTGCGCCGCGCAGGAGCACCGGGTTGCCGGGGTACTTGTCCCAGTGCACCCCGTCGGTCGAGGTGGCGTAGCCGATGTCGCATTCGTGCGAGACCAGGCCGCCGGCGTACCACATGTGGTACATGACTCCGTCGTAGATGACCTCCGAGTGGTCGACCAGACCTGCATCCCACTCTCCCGGCGCGCCCCGCTCCAGCACCGGGTTGCCCTCGTACTTGGTCCACTGGGTTTGGCCCTCAGCCGTGCCCGCCGCCAGCACGACGGCGAGAGCGAAACCGAGCGGCCGCAGTGATGAGATCGCCAGCCCTGAGCGCCTCCTCATAGTCTCCTCCTTTGAGTTCCGAGAGCCGTTCAGCTGCACGGTTCGCGCGGCGACGCCTCGAGACACCTACAACCTGGATCCCCGATGGCCCAAAGTCGTTACGAAAACCTTCGGAAAACCTTCGGATTCGGTGCGCCGGCGGGATATCATCGAGTCGATGTGCGGGCGGTTCACGCTCACGGTGTCGGCGCGGGTGCTCGGCGAACTGTTCGACGTCCCCGAGGTTCTGCAGCTCAAGCCGCGTTACAACATCGCGCCGACCCAGACCGTGGCCATCGTCCGCCAAGCCGCCGACGGACCGCGCGAGATGGCCTTAGTCCGATGGGGTCTGATTCCGTTCTGGGCCAAGGACCAGGCGATCGGCGCTCGGATGATCAACGCGCGCGGCGAGACAGTGGCCTCGAAGCCAGCGTTTCGGTCGTCGGTGAAGCAACGCCGGTGCCTGATCCCCGCCGACGGCTTCTACGAGTGGCAGAAGTCCGGCGTCGGCACCCAGCCTTTCCTGATCCGATTCGCCGACCGCCGCGTCTTCGCCTTTGCGGGGCTGTGGGACCGCTGGCGCCCCACCGAGGACGCCCAGGAGATCGTGTCCTGCACCATTATCACCACCACCCCCAACGATCTTGTGCGCGAGCTCCACGACCGGATGCCGGTGATCCTGCCGCCGGCTGTCTTCGAGGAGTGGCTGCGCCCCGAGCCCCTGCCGGAACCGCGCCTCGAGGAGCTCCTCGCCCCCTGCGCTGACGGAGAGATGGAGGCCTTTGCCGTCAGCCGGCGCGTCAACTCGCCGGCCAACGACGACCCCTCGTGCGTCGATCCGCTCCCCTGACCCCCCTTCGATCTCCGAGCTCGGCTGCTCACCGTCCTTCCGTGCCCTGGCTGCTGCGGTCACTCAGTGCACTGCACGTTCAGGCAGCAGCCGAGCTCGGACATCGAAATTGACGAAAACGTGTGTCAGGGGACGTGGCCGGCTCTTGAACGCGCGGGCGGAGCGACTGGAATACGCCTCCGCCGGTCGACGGTTCTGAGAACTGGTCGCGTTTCGACGCGACCCATCCAGCTCGACAGACAGCTCGCGGGGGACGAGAGCATGAGCCAACATCACAACGCAATGGCCCGTCTCGCGCTGGTCCTGGCCCTTCCCCTGCTCCTGGCGTTGGCGGCGCCCGCCGGCGCAGCCGAGCCGATCCTCGATCTCGAGCTCGTGGTCGGCGGGCTCACCGACCCCGTCATCGTCGCCAACGCCGGCGACGCCTCCGGCCGGCTGTTCATCGGCGAGCAGGACGGCCTGGTCTGGATCTGGGACGGGACTCAGCTGCTGCCGACGCCCTTTCTCGACGTCACCGCCCAGTCGGTCTCCGGCGGCGAAATGGGCCTGCTCGGCCTCGCCTTCGACCCCGACTTCGCGGCGAACGGTCGGCTCTACGTCTACTACAGCGCGCCCGACACCACCGGCGACCCCGAGGTCGACCACTTCACGACCATCTCCCGCTTCACGGTCGACGCCGGGAACCCCAACCTGGTCGACCCGGCCAGCGAGACCGTGCTGCTGCGCTACCCGCAGCCCTACAGCAACCACAACGGCGGCATGCTCGCCTTCGGACCGGACAACCTCCTCTACATCGGCCTCGGTGACGGCGGATCGGGCGGTGACCCCGGCAACCGGGGCCAGAGCCTGAGCACGCTGCTCGGCAAGATCCTCCGCATCGATCCTCAGGGCGACGGCTTTCCCTCCGACCCGGACCGCAACTACACGATCCCGGCCGACAACCCGTTCGTCGGCGTTGCCGGCGAGGACGAGATCTGGGCGCTCGGGCTGCGCAACCCGTGGCGTTTCTCATTCGACCGCTTGACCGGCGATCTGTTCATCGGAGACGTCGGCCAGAACGCCTGGGAGGAGATCGACCTCGAGCCGGCAGCAAGCCCGGGCGGCGCCAACTACGGCTGGCGCTGCTACGAGGGCAGCCACCCGTACAACACCACCGGTTGCGCCGCGCCGGACCAGTACGTCTTCCCGATTCTGGAGTACCCGCACAGCCAGGGCTGCTCGGTCACCGGCGGCTACCGCTACCGGGGCCCGGCTTTCCCGAACCTCGTCGGCTACTACCTGTACGCGGACTACTGCACCGGCACGGTGTGGGGCGCGACGACCAACGGCTCGACCTGGTCGTCGACGCCGCTGCTGTCGAGCTTCCTGAGCGTCGCCAGCTTCGGCGAGGATGAGTCCGGGGAGCTCTACATCACCGACCGCGTCTCGGGCGTCGGCGCGGTCTACAGGATCATCGACACCTCGCCCACCGACCAGGTGTTCGCCGACGGCTTCGAGTCCGGCGACGCCTCGGCCTGGTCTGCGGTGATACCCTGAGCGGGATTCCTGAGAATGGAGACCACCATGACGAAAGGACACAACGCATGATCACGCGTCAATCCCTTCGACTGTTGATCACCGGCGTCGCCGCGCTGGCCGCCGGGATCGGAGTCGGCGTCGCGAGCGCCGCCGACGGCGTCCGCGTCCTCCGCGCCTGGGACGAGGACGTGGAGGTGGCCGGCAAAACGGTTCTCGGCCGCGTCGAGCTCGTCTTCGACTACGGCCAGGGCCTGCCCTTCGAGCAGATCTACGACGACAAGGGGCAGCTCGTGGATCGTCGTCCCGGCCCCCGCATCCCGACCCCGTCCCGCGAGGAGATCGACGAGGCGATCGCCATCGTCACCGCCGACCCGACGATGGGCGCCATCATCGAGGCCCACAAGGCGTACGTGGACGGCGGCTTCATCCTCGACGAGGCGGCCGGCAGGCCCTGCGGACCGCACTCCCGCTGCCTGCAGATTTTCGCCTTCCGGACCGACGCCGGCGAGGTGCCCCTGTTCCGGGCCGTGGTCGACCTGACCAAGGACGGCGCGAGCTCGATCGTCCACCGCGACAGCTGGGACCAGGGGGTGCCGCGATGAACCGCTCACACATCGTGACTGCCGCCGCCCTGCTCCTGATTGCCGGAGCCCTGCCCGCGCAGGCCGGGTCGCCGACCTGCCAGGGAGCCGGCGAGCACCTCATGAGCTGGCCCGAGGGCGCCCCGGTCTGGGAGTTCTGCTGGGTGCGGCCGGCCGACTCCAGCGGCCCCTCCGGGTCCGGCCTCGAGATCCGCGACGCCTACTACCGCGGCTTCCTGGTTTTCAAGCGGGCCCACGTGCCGATGCTCAACGTCGACTATGACCCGGGCGGGTGCGGCTGCTTCCGTGACTGGCTCGACTCGGAGCAGACCTACCGCACCGACAACCAGGTCGCGAGCGGCTACTACCAGCCGCCGTTCCCGGCCGAGACGGTGTGCGACCACGCGACCAACCCGCTGGTCCCGCCAGGCGACTGTCCCTGGGGTGGGCCCGGGCCGTGCCTCCAGGGCGTCTCGGCGGAGTTCTTCCCGGATCACCTCCGCCTGACCTCGCAGGCTCAGGCCGGCTGGTACCGCTACTCGCTCCGCTGGGAGTTCTACGAGGACGGGACGGTCCTGCCGACGTTCGGCTTCGGCACCTACAACACCTCGTGCGCCGGCGCCAGTCACCGCCACCACGCCTACTGGCGCTTCGACTTCGACATCGACGACGCCGGGAACGACACCGTGTCCCAGGTCGGCGGCAGCCTGCCAGGGCCGATCTCGCAGGAGGCGGAGCGCAACTGGGAGGAGGGCGGCGTCACGTGGGAGGTTCACGACTCGGTGTCGGGCCGCGGCTACCGACTGACACCAGGGACGCAGGACAGGCTACTGCCCATCGACGCCTTCTCCAAGAACGACCTCATGGTGACGCTGTACCACGCCAACGAGTTCTCCGACGCCGGCGGTGGCTGCGCCATCAACCCCCCCAGCATCGTCAACGGCGAGGCGGTGCTCGCCACCGACGTCGTGATGTACTACCGCGGCGGCGTCCACGACGTGGTTGGCGTCGACATCCACCAGTGCAAGGTGGCGGGGCCGGTGCTGGCGCCGCTCGGCGAGTGGACAACCTTCAACGGGTTCTCCGACGGCTTCGAGTCCGGGGACACCAGCGCCTGGTCCGCGACCGTGCCGTAGGAGCGTGAAGGGCGTAGGCCCCTCAACGTCCTCCCGTGGAATCGACGATCGCGTGGCCTCCGCCCTCCACGCTCCTCTGAGGCTGCGCTGMGCGCATCCTCAAGSAGTGGTTACAACCACCGCAGACGCRGTCGTGGCCACGCTCCAGGCCRATGCACCTCGGGAAGGGCGACGGAAGCGGAAACGACACGGACCCGCGAACTGGCAACGCCTTCTCCTCGGCAGCAACCGATCTTCCCGCCGCCTTCGAGRRTCGATGACAGCCCGCCGGTCGCTCACCAGCGGCCGCGGAGCAGCGCCACCGCCACCGCCGCGATCAGGACGATCAGCAGCGCAGCCGCCAGCGGCCCGGTGGCCGGGATCGGGATTCCGGCTCCGCCCTGCGTCAAGGTGACCGTGTCCACGGTGCGCGCCACCTCGATCTCGATCGGGCCTCCCTGGGGCGTGGTCTGCCAGCCCTTGGTGACCGCGAGCGCCCGCCAGGCCCGGCGGTAGAGCAGCCGCGCCTCGACCACCACCTCGTCGCCGGACTGCGCCGCGGCCGGCACCGCGAGGACGACCTCGGTGACGTCGGTCGCCCCCGAGGGGATCAGCGTGTCCTGGTACACCGCCTCGCCGTCGATGAACAGCACCGGCCGCACGACCGGCCCCTGGTCGTTGATCCGCCCCTCCAGGACCCTCGCGAACCCGGCCCCGGGCAGGCCGGCATAGTCGCCGTCCTGGACGCCGGGCACGTCGTCGCTTCCCCAGAACGGAATGGTGCTCCCGCTGGTCTGGTGCAGTGGCTGGCCCTGCCAGGTTACCTCGATGACCACCAGGGCATTGCGAGCCGACACCCCGGTCGGGAAGGCGTGCCCGGTCTCGTTGGTCACCTCGCAGCGGACGGCGATCCCGGATCCGACCTCGGCGACCGTCGTGGCCAGGTGAACATGCTCCTCGAGCTCGTCAGGGGCCGCACCCTCGAACTCGTGCTCGTGGATCTGCTCGGCCGGCCGCAGCGGCGGGTTGCCGATCGGGTCGACCAGATACCCCGGAGCGTCCTCCTCCGGCATGTGACAGTCCTGGCAGCTGCGGAACCCTGCGCCCGGAACCGCGTACGGAGAGGCCAGCCATTCGGTGTAGGTGGTCTGACCGGGTATTGCGGTGCCCGGGCGGTTGTACTCGTGGCACGACGCGCAGAGCAGCGAATCCGAGAACAGCGGTGCGTACGACGGCTTCATGCCGCCGAAGGCGATGTCGTCGAGCGGGCCCCAGACGAACTCCTGGGTCGGGATGAATGGCCTGCCGTCCGGAAAGCGGTAGGTCGCGTTGCCGAGCAGGTGCAGCGCCTGGACGTTGTCGTTGACCGAGTCCATCTGGTGGCAGGCGATGCAGCTGATGCCCTCCAGAGCGGCCGTGGACGTCACCTCGTTGAGCATGACGTTGCCGGGTGAGAAGACGTCGGCCATGGGCGTGTGGCAGGTCGCGCAGAAACCGGTTTCACCGGGATCGTGGGTGTCCAGGAAGACGTATCCTGCGCCTCCCCCAGCCGTCCCATCACCGGAGAACAGGTCCCGCACCCAGGCGTCTTCGCCCGCACTCGCATGGTTGCTCAGCCGCCACTCGGCCTCCTGCTCTTCGTGGCAGTTGCCGCAATCGGCGACCTGTGGCAGGAACGACTGGTAGGTCGGGTCCTCGGCCACCGGCAGCCGGAGCAGCGAGATCGTCACCCCGGTCTGGCCGTCGCTCACCAGCACGCCGCCGGTCGCGAAGTTGGCGCCGGCCGTCCGGTCGTACTCGCGCCCCGCCGTCACCATGACCATCCCGGGAGGGCTGACCGGCAGGATGAAGCTGCCGTCCGCCGCGGTCACTACCACCGGCGACGCCGGGTCCGCCTGCACGTGGACCCTCGCCCCCGCGATCGGTGCGCCGGTGCCCTCCTCGACAACGAAGCCGGAGATGTCCGCCGTTGCAGGCGCTGCCAGTGCAACCAGGCCCGTGAGAACGATCGCCAATGGGCCGCCAACCGACCTGCGCGTGTCGAGTCCCACAGCCTTCCTCCTTCGCCTGCACCGGGCGCCTCGAGTCGATGGTAACAGGCCGCTCCCGGCAGCGGTCAGAGCGACGCCAAGGCCTCCCAGAGCCGCACCGTTGCGCTGCGCGTCACCTCCGGCGGCAGCGCGTACGAGAACCGGATCCACCGCTTCCCGAAGTCGCTGAAGTAGACGCCCGGCACCACCGCCAGGCCGAACCGCTCTCCGAAGGCCGCCCCGAGCGCGGCGGTGTCGTCCATCCCGGCCCGGTCGAGCCACGGCCCCATGTCCAGGAACGCGTAGTAGCCGTCGCCCAGAATCGCCCGGATCCCGCGCTCGGCCACGAACTCCGCCATCACCTGGCGGCTGGCCAGCGTCGGCCCGACGATCGTCGCCGCCGCGCGATCGAAGCCCATGCGGTACGCAGCGATGGCGACCGCCTGGCTGTGGAACGACGGGATCACGGCATGGGATGCCCGGTTCTGCGCGAACTTCACCAGCCGCTGCGATGCGACCAGGTGCGCATTCCGGATGTTGCTTCCCCCAAGAGACTTGGTGATGCCGTCGAGAATGATGCAGCGGTCCCGCTCCGAGCTGTCGAGCGCGCCGAGCAGGCGGTTGAGGTCATACGGTCCGGACGCCCTGATCCGGTGGTAGATCCAGTCGAAGAGCACGTACGGCACGCCGGCGGCGAACGCGGCGCGCGCCAGCTCGACCTGGTCGTCGAGCTCCATGCTGCGGCCGGTCGGGTTGTCCGGGCTGGTGATCACGACCAGCGCGACCCGCCGCCCCTCGTGCCGTGCCGCGGCCTCGACGCAAGCCGCAACCGCGCCCGGCGTCATCCGCCAGCCCTCGCCCTCGCGGCCCGGGGCGAGCATCACGTTGGCCCCGACCTCGTACGGCCCCCAGTTGTACGAGATCCACGGCACCCGCGAGGTCACGACGAAGTCGCCTCGCCGGCCGTGGCCGAGCCCCTGCACGGCGTCGTAGGCCTTGAGCAGGGCGTCGCGGCCGCCCTGGCAGGCGAGCACGTTGGCCGGCCCCCAACCGGTCGCGGCGTCGAGGCCCCAGTAGTCCTCCACCACGGCCTTCCGGAAGGCGTCGGTCCCGAACGGCTTGTCGTAGCCCGTGCCGTGCTCGCGTTGCAGCCGGTGGGCCTCATCGAGAACCTCAACCGGCACTCCGGGCAAGCTCGCTCCGCCGTCGCCCTGCGAGGCGTCGAAGGTAGTCCCATCCGGGTGCGCCTTCCGGTACAGCTTGAGAGCGTCGCTGATCTCGAACATCCGGCTGCCCGGAATCTCGCACATCGTCGACAGTGACCGGTCGACGCCGGCTAGCTCTGCCGGTCCGACGACCAGGGCCGGGGCATCCTGGTTCACGCGATCTTTCACGAATCGTCTCCCCTTCTCGAGCGCGCCCCGCGGGGCCGCGTCGCTGCCATGTTGGTGCCCTATTGTGCCACCGCTGCCGGCCGGGCTCATCCGGCCGGTAACTCGCTCTCGATCCGGTGGTAGAGGGCGAGGGCAGCACGGGTGGCAGGCAGGCGGCCGGCGGCCGCGAGTCTCTGGGCCACGTCGCGCGCCCGCGCCACCGCGTCGCCGTGCCGCAGCAGGTCGGCGAAGCGGAACCCGGCCGGCCCCCACTGCCGCACCCCGCTCAGCTCACCCGGGCCGCGCAGCTCGAGGTCCATCTCCGCGATGGCAAATCCGTCGTTGGTGCCCGCCAGGGCCTCGAGCCGGCGTTGCGCCTGGTCGGTGGCGCCCGCGCCAACGACCAGGACACAGTACGATCGCCGAGCCCCGCGTCCCACCCGCCCGCGCAGCTGGTGGAGCTGGGACAACCCGAAGCGCTCGGCGCCTTCGACGACGACGACCGACGCCTCGGGGACGTCGATCCCGACCTCGACCACAGTCGTCGTCAGCAGCACCTGCACGTCCCCCTGGCGGAAGCGCTCGGTCACCGCCTCGCGCTCGGCGCGGGCCATGCGGCCGTGCACCACCCCCAGCACCACCCCCGGCAGCTCCGCCGCCACCTCGGCTGCACGCTGCTCGAGCGCCGGCAGCGCCGGGTCCTCCCGTCCCTCGATTGTTGGGTACACCAGAAAAGCGCGGCCGCCCTCGGCCAGCTCGTCGCGCAGGAACGCGAAGATCTTCGGGGCTGCCGAAGCCGGACGGATGGCCGTCGTCACCGGCCTCCGGCCCGGCGGCTGCTCGTCGATGACCGACAGGTCGAGGTCGCCGTAGAGGGTCAGCGCGAGCGAGCGCGGGATCGGCGTCGCGGTCATCACCAGCAGGTGCGGCTCGCGGCCCTTGTCGACCAGGCTCTGCCGCTGCACGACCCCGAAGCGGTGCTGCTCGTCGACCACCACCAGCCCGAGCTCGCGGAAGGCCACCCGGTCCTGGATCAGCGCGTGRGTGCCCACCACCAGCCGCTCGGARCCATCGGCGAGCCCKTCCAGCACCGCCTGCCGATCCGCGGCRGCCTGCGACGCGGTGAGCAACGCAACCCGGCAGCCGGACGGCTCGAACAGCGTCTCCAGCGTGCGCGCATGCTGCTCGGCGAGCAGCTCGGTCGGCGCCATCAGCGCCGCCTGGTGGCCGCTGTCGAGGACCAGGCGCATCGCGAGCGCGGCGACCGCGGTCTTCCCACAGCCGACGTCGCCCTGGACCAGCCTCGCCATCGGGTGAGACCGCGCGAGGTCCGCCGCGATCTGACGAATCACCCGGAGCTGGGCGTCCGTCAGCCGGAACGGGAACATCGACTGCGCCAGCTCATCGACCGGCGACCTCGTTCGACATCGCAGCGCCGCGTGGCCCTCCCGCCGGGAGCGGTGCTCCGCGAGGCCGCAGGCGAACGCGAGCAGCTCGTCGAACGCGAGCCGGCGGTGGAACGGGGTCTCGTGGCGGCACAGCGAGCCAACCAGCTCCGCTCGCTCGCCGTCTCCCGGCGGAGGTTGCGGGTCGTGGAGTGCGCGCAGCGCGGTCGCCAGCTCCGGCAAGCCGAGCTCCCGGCGCAGCTCGGGAGGGAGCGGATCGGGGCACACGTCGCTCGCCGGCAGCGTCTGCTCGATGAGCCGGCGGAGCCGGCGGCCGCCCAGCGGACCGAGCCGTGGGTAGATCGGCACGATCCGCTCCGCACCCCCGTCCTCGATGTCATTCACCTCCGGGTTGACGAGCTCGAGCTCGCCGCGCCGGCCGCGGCGCAGTGGACCGAACAGGGAAAGCGGGAGCTCGCTCTGGAGCCGGCGGTCGATCCACGGCTGGTTGAACCACACTACCGGCATGGTCCCGCTGCCGTCGTCGACGACCCCGGTGACGATCCGCAGACCGCGCCGCCTGGTGTGGCGGGCCGAGCCGACCGTCACCCGGCCCCACACCAGCACCCGGGTGTCCGCCTCGAGCGCACCGCCCAGCGCCACGCGCTGGGTCCGGTCCTCGTAGCGCATCGGCAAATGCAGCAGCAGGTCGACGACGCGGGTGACCCCGTGCTCGCCCAGCACCGCCGCGAGCCGGGGGCCGATCCCCCGCAGCACATCGACCGGGTCAAAAGGCTCCGGAGCGCCGCCGCCCACAGTCATCGCCGGGCGCAGCCGTCCGCGCGGCGTCGACCGGACGCCGGCCGCGGGTTCACTCCTGTCCGTCGATCTCGAAGCGGCACTGGATGGTCCCGAAGGTCACGGTGTCACCGGGCCGGATCGGGAAGCCTCGTCCCGCCGACAGCCGCACGCCGTTGACGAAGGTGCCGTTCATGGTCCCCACGTCCTCGATCACGCTGTAGCTGCCGTCGTCCTCGCGCCGGATTCGCGCGTGCCGCCGCGACGTCGACCGCTTGACGTCGATCGGCGTGAGGTCGATCTCGGGGTGGATGCCGGTCACCGGGTCGATCCGGCCGACCGTGGTCTCCCGCTGCACGGCCAGAGGGAACTCGATGCCGCTCGCGATCTCGACCAGCCGCGCATTCGGGTCGGGGGTCGCCTCCACGTGATCGCCGTTCCCCGAGTCGTCCAGCTCGACCCGGCTGCCGCCGGCCTCCTCGAGCAGCTCGTTGGTGCGCCGCAGCCGGTCGGTGAGCTTGCGCATCATGCGCACCGCGATCTCCGGGTTGTGACGAAGAATGTAGGTGAACGCCGACTGGTCGATAATTACCGCCTCGACGTCGCTCACTGCCACCGCCGTCGCCGACCGGGGGTAGGCGTCCTCGAGCATGCACATCTCGCCGAAGAAGTCGCCCTTGCCGAGCTTCGCGAGCACCCGGTCGCTGCCCCGGACGCGCTTGCAGATCTCGACCTCGCCGGACTCGATGACGTACATCGTCAGCCCGAGATCGCCCTCCGAGAAGATGATCGTTCCCCCCGCGAAACGGGTGCGCAGGGGCTCGAGCGAGTCGTGGCTGCCCTTTCTCGGCGACGTCCGCTTCGACCCGGTGCTCTTGAACCTCGCCATCACTCGCTCCACCGGATCGCGCCGCCATCGGTGTCGACCTCGACGGTCGCCCCGATCGGAAACGCGAGGTTGCACGCGCCGTGCCCGAACGGCAGGTCGATCACCACCGCCGCCTCCGGGGGGGCCGCCTCGGCCACCATCTCCGGCCACCGGGAGGCTCGCTCCGCGACCGAGCCGCATCCTCGCAAGCCCCCGCAAATCAATGCTTTCACACCGCGCAATCTAGCAGAGGCCCGGAGCTGGGTCAACAGCCGATCGAGCCGGTAGAGGGGCTCGCCCACCTCCTCGATGAAGAGCACGCTCCCATCCCATCGTGGTTCGTGGGGGGTCCCGATCAGCGCCGCCAGCACGGAGAGCGTGCCGCCGATCGCGTGCCCGGCCGCCAGTCCGGGCCGGACGACGCGGCGGCGGTCGAAGCGAAACAAGGTCTCTCCGACCATTTCTCCCGCCAGCACCCTCTGCAGCCGGAGCTCGTTACCGCGACGCCCCAGCCCGGCCGCGACCATTGGCCCGTGGACCTGCACCGTCCCGCCGGCCGCAGCCATTGCGTTGAGCAGCGCCGACGTGTCGGAGTAGCCGGCGAAGCGCACCCCGGCAGCAGCGAGCTCCAGGAGAGGCAGCCGCGGCAGCACCCGGGTCACGCCGAAGCCTCCGCGCGCCGCCATCAGCAACGTCGCGCCACGCGCGACCACCCACTCCAGGCCGGCGACTCGGGCATCATCGTCGCCGGCCAGGTACGCGGACCGCGCCTCGATGTTCGGCGCGAGGACCAGCGGGTGTCCCCAGCCCTGGAGGATCCGCAGACCTGCTTCGAGACGATCCCGATCGACCGGCCCCGACAGGGCCACGACTCCGATCGGCTCGCCGGGCGACAGCGGCACGAAGCGGTTGGACATGATCGAACGATACCGCACCCCGGGCATCACCGTCGCGCCCGCAGCGCCGTTCCCCACGCCTCCGCGCCCTTGCCCGTCTCCGTGCCTGTCTCCGCATCGGTTTCCGACGACTCACCGAGAACGTGGAGGGTCGTACCGTGACCGACCCCGGCGCGGGTGGCCCGACCCGATGCCGCTGGATCTGGGATCGGCCGGCCCCGTCCAACTCATGGAACCGCAGAGGACGCGGAAACCGCAGAGATCATCGCGGAAGACGTCTCCTGACCGGGCTCCGCGTTCTCTGCGCCCTCCCCAGCTCAGATGACGAGATCCCCACTCGGTGCRCGTGTCGGGAARMGGGGCAAGGAGGCGGATGCCGGCGCGGATCCGGCTTCGCCTTTGGCTTCGCCGTGACAGGAGCGGAAGCGGGCGGGGAGCGATCCCCCGCCACATCCCAGCCTCTATCCCCTGCTGGGGCGGGGAGAACGTGCGGCGGAAGGAGGCTGTAGGCCGGATTCTGTTCCCCGAAGGGCGGCGTCCATTCCTCTCGACCTCGCGTCACCGCGAGGCTCCAGCAGCCTACCCGGGGGCCTCGTCCGCGACAGCGGACGGCGGGGACGGGCGACCCTCGACCCCCCTATTCGGCCTTGCTCCGCATGGGGTTTACCGTGCCCTCTCCGTCTCCGGAGAGGCGGTGCGCTCTTACCGCACCCTTTCACCCTTACCCCCGGTCGGATCCGAGGGCGGTCTGCTCTCTGTGGCACTTTCCCTCGCGTTGCCGCGGCCGGGTGTTACCCGGCATGCTGCCCGTCTGGAGTCCGGACCTTCCTCTGCCCCGGTGCGAGCGCAGCGGACGCCCGCCTCCTCCAGCCGCACCCTCCAACTATAGGGCTTTTCGGTTCGGCTGTCATGCCGCGCCGGCCGGCGCGCCGTCAGGAGCGCCGGGTTTCGCCCCCGGCCAGGCCGAGCTTCCGCATCTTCTTGAACAGGCCGGCGCGCGACAGGCCGAGCCGCTGCGCCGCAAGCGATTGGTTCCAGGCGGCGTCAGCCAGTGCCCGCTGGATCCGCCAGCGCTCGAACTCGTCGCGGGCATCGGCCAGGGGTCGCGTCGCGAGCGCGCCGAGGTCCGGGGGCGGAGCCTCCTTCGCGGCCAGCCCCTCGCGGATGTGCGGGGCGAGGTCGCCCACTTCCACCAGGAGGTCACTCGCCGCCCGCGTCATCAGCCGCAGCACCTCCGCCCTCAGCTCACCGACGTTTCCCGGCCACCCGTAGGACGCCATGGCCTCCAGGGCGCCGACCGTGAAGCCACTCCCCGCCCCCCCGCGGCGGCCCCCCACCTCGCGCTGGAAGTGGGTCACCAGCAACGGGATGTCCTCGGTGTGCTCGCGCAGCGGCGGCAGCTCCAGCCACAGCCCGCGCAGCGCGGCGACGAGTTCGCGATGGAGGACTCCCCGGGCCTGGCCATCCTCCACCGAGCCCGGGACGCTGACGATCAGCCGGGCCTGCTCCGCTCCGGCAAGCGCCGCCGGCCCGGCGGGCCACAGCTGTTCGAGCAGCCGCGCCTGGTCGACGACGGGCACCAGGCTCAGGTCGCTGACGAACAGGGTGCCGCCGCGCGCCCGGCGCTCAGCGCCGCCCGAGCTTCCCTCCTCGAACAGCCGGATCTCGCGCACATCCGGAGCGGCCGGCGCCGCGACCACGAACGGCCCCGAGCTCCGCTTCGACAGATCGTGGATCACCCGGGCGAAGAGCGCCTTGCCGGTCCCCGGCTCGCCGGCCAGCAGCACCGGCCGCGCACTGCCCGCAAACTCGGCGGCGCGGCGCTTGCACTCGTTGAGGGCGTCCGACAGCCCCGCGATCCGATGCAGCGGGCTCCCGAATCGGCGCAGCTCGGGGTCGCGGCGGTCGCCGGGCGACGACCCGGCCGGCCACGGCGGATTGCCCGAGCACAGCACCGCCTCCACCGCGGCGATCACTGCCCGCAGGTCGGCCACCGCCGGCGGCGCGCCCTCGAAGCGCGCGATCAGGATGTGGTCCCGCTCCATAGGCGCCACCAACAGGGTCTCGCCGAGCTCGGTGATCTCCGTGATGTGCGTCCCCGCCTGCTTCCCGCCATGCTCACGGGCGATCCGCGCCAGCGCCTCGCTCGAGCGGATCAGCGGCCCGAGGTCGCCGGCGCTCGAGACCATCGAGACGTTGCCGTCGGGGTCCCGGTAGAGCACGACCAGGGCTTCCAGGCCAAACCTCTCGACTGCCCAGCTCAGCGGCTCGCCGATGGCGCCGCGCCGTACAGCCACCGCCGTCGTCACCAGCAGCGACACCATGTCCTCGGCGCTCGCCCGACCCGAGAAGCCCTGCGTCTCCTCGATCGCGAGCCCACGAGGGGCGCGCGGGCTGGTGTCGTCGCCCCTCGCACCGCCTGCCTGTTCGGCCGAATCGTGCTCCTCGATCACCAACCGCGTCGACGACAGGTGGATGACGTCCCCCACCCTCACTACCGCGGACGCGGTTCGGCGGCCGTTGACGAACGTCCCGTTCTTGCTGTTGAGATCCGTGATGTGCAACAACCCCTGGCGCACGCGCAGAATCGCGTGGTGGCGCGAGATGTCGTTGTGCGCCAAGACGATGTCGTTGTCCGGGCTGGCGCCGATGCGCCAGCTCTGTTCCCCGGACAGCGCGAGCCGCTGCTCGCCCTTCTGCGGATGGTCGAAGACGAGGAACAGCCGCCCCACCGCGGACCTCTCCTTCACGAGCCCGACCGGACGCGAGTGACCATGTATCCGGAGAGCGTGCCGGGCACAAACCGGAAGTGGTACTTCGCGACGCCGTCCCGCACCTCGACCACCGCGGCATCGCCATCGACCGTGCGGAAGCTGCGGCTCGCACGCCGCAGCAGCCGCGATCGCAGCAGGTGCGAGACCTGCTCCACCTCATCAAGGTCGTCGAGCATCAACATCAGCCGGAACGGCGCCTCCAGCTGGGGGCTGAGCTCGAGGATGGTGTCGTGGAACGCCTCGATCATCTCCTCCAGCGACAAACCCCGGCCGTGCCACCTCCCGAGGGCCTCAGTGGCCACGAATCCGAGGCCACGCTTCTGCGCATCTCGGACCACGCCGCACAGGCTGCGGCGCACGTCACCCGGACGGCAGCTCGGGTCGAGCTCGAAGTCGTGAACCACCGCCTGATAGGTCAGCGGTTGACCGGGCTCGCGCCCGCGCCGCACGAGGAAACCGCCCAGCGGCAGCGGCCGGTGATCGCGGACCGCGAGGTACGCCGCATCGAGGTCATCCGCCGCGTCCAGGTCGAGGATCGTCTGCGGGCCCATGATCAGGTTGCGATCCTCCTGGGCCACGACCGCCTCCGGGCGGGTCCGCCGGCCCAACGAGCTCCTCAGATCGAGGTCGAAACGAAACAACCAGCGATGGGTCAACCGTCCAGCTCCGTACGCCCTCAGCCTAGTGTAGTGGACACCGATCAGCCCCCATTGCGGGCTACGGCGCGGCGCGCCATGTCGCGGGTGATCACCAACCGATGGCCCCCGCTGGGCAGCTTCTCCAGGCCTTCGTGCTGCCACGGATCGAACTCGAGCCGATTGATGATGCGGCCGAACACCGTGCGCAGCGCCCGGGCGCCGGTACGGGAGTTCTTCTCGGCCTCCTCGGCGATGATTGCGGCCGCGACGTCGTCGATCTCAAGCCGGATGTCCATGACCTCGAAATAGCGCCGGGACCGATTGAACGGCGAGTCCACCGAGTGCAGGAGAATCTCCTTGAGGATCTGCACGTCGAGGTCCCGCAGCAGCACCACGTTGTCGAATCGCGACATGAACTGCGGCACCATGCCATAGGTGAAGAGGTCCTCGGGCTTGAGGTAGTCCGCGAGTTCGAAGCGGGTTTCGATCCGAACCTGGCCGTCGGCGGTGTGAATCGCATGCGACTTCAGCTTCTCGCCGCTGCTGGGGCTGACCACGCGGAAGTAGACCTGGTCGTAGAGCCCCTCGAATGCACCGCCACAGATGAACATCATGTGTTCGGTGTTGATGGTGATCGTGACCTGCTTGTCCTCGCCGTCGACGTTGGCGAAGGTGCGGTACGCGACCTTCTCCCCCTCCATCAGCGTCAGCAGGCCCTGTTGGAGCACGACCCCGATCGGGTTCGGCTTGCCGGCGACGATCGACGACATCTTGTCGATCTCGTCGATGCAGATGGTGGCCTGCTCCATCGTCGCCCGTAACGCGTCGGGCCCCGGCTTTGGGCCGAGCAGCGACCGCGCTCGCTGCTCGACGGCGGAGAAGAGGCGGGACGGTTGGAACTCCAAGCGCTCGGCGTCGACCAGCAGGTTGGCGTTGATGATCGTCATCGCCCGAAACGGGCGGTACTCGGGGACGTCATGGTACATCCGCTGGATGTTGTTCATGATCGTGGTCTTGCCGGTACCCGAGTTGCCGATCAGCATGATGTTCCCCGACACCTTGCCGGTGGTGTGCTTGTAGATTGCCACCGAGACGAAGCGCAGGGCGGTGTTCTGGCCGAGCACACCCTTGCGCAGCTCCTCGAGGATGACCGGCGGCCCGATCTCGTCCATCCGCCGCTGCGTCGGCTCCTGGTTGCCCTCCGCGGGGGGAGGCGTCTTCTTCTCGGTCATGATGCCCTCCAGACTGTTCCGGCGCGGACCTCCCGCCCGGCCTTTGCGGACGGCGCCGCGCCCCCGGAGCGTCCCCTCCTCAAGGAGCCACCACCCACACTCCGTTGGCCACTTTCAACCCGACGTCGCCGAGACGGACCCGGCGCCCGCAGCCGCCGGGCCGAAAGTCGGTCACGATGTCCACGTGTTGGGCCGAGCGGTTCAGCGCACCCGAGCGCTCCAACTCCTTGATCCTGGCTGCACCTTCCTCCGAGCGGGGGTCCTCCACGTAGGAGTCCTCGTAGCTCGCTCCGATCGCGATGTGGAGGGTGCCGCCGACCTTCTCCACGAACAGCGGGTGCTTGAGGACGCGGTCCAGGCCCGGGTTCATGCCGAGGGCGACCTCGCCCAACCGGCGAGAGCCTTCATCGGTCCCGATGATGGCCGCCAGGTGATCGTGCCCGATCGCGGCCTTGAAATCGACGATCCGCCCGGCTTCGAATCGGAGGTAGATGCCCTTGATGTCGTTGCCGCCGTAGTTGACCGGCAGATCGACGAAGATCTCACCCTCGGTGCCTCCGGCATCGGGGCTGGTGAAGATCTCACCGTCCGGGAAGTTGCGCAGGCCGTACGACATCATCGGCCGGCCCGACGACAGGTCGAGCTCGAGGGTGAGCTCGCGACCTTGCTCCGGGTGCTCGGTGACGATGGTCATCGCGGCCGCGCTCGCGAACACCGGCTCCAGGAGCTGCTCCGCCTCCAGCAGCGGCCGCGGGTCGGTGGTCGAGGCCCGCACGATGAAGCCGGTGTAATCCTCCAGATCCATGCCCTCGAGCTCGGCAAACGCCGGCGTCGGGTACAGCGTGATCACCCACGGCTTCGAGATCCGCACGTCAGCGAAGGGCCGGTCGGCAGCGGCCAGGGTCTGCACCCGGTCCGCGGGCAGGCCGCGGAACTGAGCCGGGTCCTCGCCTCCGAGAACCTCGACGTACTTGGTCATGCTCCGGTAGCGCTCGCCGTGCCAGTCCGGGATCCGCGCCAGCTGCTCGCCTGATCCCGCACGCCCCATCGCCGCCGACCACACCCGGCCGCGGTCGTTGTTCGGCGGGATCAGATAGACGTCCGGAACCCCTCCGGCCTCGATGACCCGGCGCTCCAGTACCGCCATCAGCGGCCAGCACACGCGCTCACCCTTGATCATCACCCGATCCTGCGGCGTGATCCCGCCGAGCGAGTGCTCGAGCAGGTAGCCGGCCCAGGTCTCCAGAGCTTTCGCCTCGATGGCCGCTTCACGCACAGTCAACCTCCGCGCCGACGAACGGCGGTCGGCATTGTAGCGCCTCTCGACGGGGCGCGGGGCTAACGGGGGGTGTTCCTGCCTTCCGCTTCCAATTCCCCGCCCGCTTCCGGAATGCCTCCCTTCGCATACGGATCTCACCGGGCAGGCGCCTTCGGGGCGGAAGCGGGCGCGGAAGCCGGCAAGCGACGACCCGCCGCAGCCGCTAGGCTATTCTTCTCACCATGCGTGCCGTGATCTGCGACGGGTTCGGCGACGAGTCGGTCCTGCAGGTGGCCGAGGTCGACCCGCCTCCCCTGACCGCCAACGGGGTCCGTGTCCGGGTGGCGGCCGCCGGCGTCAACCGGGCCGACCTTCTGCAGCGCCGCGGCCTCTACCCGCCGCCCGACGGTGCCTCGACCATCCTCGGGCTCGAGTGCGCCGGCACCGTTGTCGAGGTCGGCGGCTCGGTGCAGCGCTGGCGCGCCGGCGACCGCGTGATGGCGCTGCTCGCCGGCGGCGGTTACGCAGAGGAGGTCGTCGTTCCGGAGAYCTGCGTGATGGCGGTGCCGGCGACCTACTCCGATGCCGAGGCGGGTGCCTTCCCCGAGGTCTTCCTGACCGCCTTCCTCAACCTGTTCTCACTCGGCGGCCTCGAGGCGGGCAAGGCGGCYCTGGTCCACGGCGGCAGCGGTGGCGTCGGCACCGCCGCGATCCAGCTCGGCGCGGCCGCGGGGGCCACGGTGCTGGTCACCGCGGGCTCACCGGACCGCTGCCAACGCTGCCTCGAGCTCGGCGCGGCGCGCGCCTTCGACCACCGCGGGCTCGACCTCGCGGCCGCCGTCCTCGAGGCGACAGAGAACCGGGGCGTCGACCTGGTCCTCGACTGCATCGGCGCGCCTTACCTCGAACACCACTTGCGCCTGCTCGCGGTCGACGGGAGGCTGGTCGTGATCGGGCTGATGGGCGGCGCGCGTGCCGAGATCGATCTCCGACAGGTCCTGTCGCGGCGGCTGGCGATCGTCGGCTCGACGCTGCGCGCCCGCTCCGACGACTTCAAAGGCCGGACCGTCGCCGCCCTGCTCCAGCGCTTCTGGGGGCGGATCGCGGACGGGACGCTGCGGCCGGTGCTCGACCGCGCCCTGCCCCTCGAGCGCGTTGCGGAGGCCCATCGCCTGCTTGCCGCCGGCGAGATCTTCGGCAAGCTCGTGCTGACGGTGAGCGCGGTCAGCCCGGGCTGAGCTCCGCGAAGCGCCGGATGAGCTCCGCCGTGCGCTCGGGATCGTCCTCGAGTCCGATCACCGGCGGTCGCGAGCCATAGTGCCCGAAGCCGCGGTGGCGCAGCAGCGCCTTGACCGCGGCCTGCAGCCCGAACTCCTCGAGCAGGCCGCGCACCTGGGCCAGCACCTCCTGGCCGTGACTGCTGCGGGCCGCCTCGACGACCAGGCCGGGAACCACGCTGGCCGCCGCCGTGATGCTGCCGCTGCCGCCCGCCTCATGGGCGGCTCGCACCAGCCGATCGGATCCGACCAGGTAGCTGCGAACCCCGCTGCGGCCGACCAGGCGCCGCAGCTCCGAGGGATCGCCGGTCGAGTCCTTGACGCCGCCCAGCCGCGGGTGGTCACCGATCACGTCCAGCAGCTCGTCGTCGATCGGAATCCCGGTCAGCTGGGGGATGTGGTAGGCCACGACTGGCACCGCGGAGGCATCGAGCACCTGTCCGAAGAAGTCGACCAGACCGCGCATCGAGGGTCTGCGGAAGTAGAACGGCGGCGGGCAGAGGACCGCGTCGTAGCCGTGCCGCGCGGCCTCACCGACCATCTCGACGACCTCGCCGAGGGCGCACGAGCCGACCCCGAGCACGAGCTTCAGCCGGCCGCGGGCCGCGGCCCCCGCTGCCGCCACCCGGCGCCGCTCCTCGAGAGTGAAGGAGGGAAACTCGCCGTTGCTCCCGAGCACCACCGCGCCCGCAAGCCCCGACTCGGCCAGCCATTCCAGATGGCGGCCGAACGCCTCTTCATCGAAGGCGCCCCCCTGCCCGATCGGGGTCGGCACCGGCGCGAACGCCCCGTGAATCCGTCCAGGCTCCGACATCGCCGTCACCGCCTCCGCTCCGGCCACTCGCGCCGCGGCTCGCGGGCGCGCGTCACGATCCGACGTTTCGCCCCCGAGCTCCGTAGTAAGATTACGGGACGCGCGCGGCCAGCGATAGAGGCTTGCCGCGCGCGCATGGAGTCACGATGCGACCTGCCCTCCTCCTGATCTCGGTCTCGCTTCTCGCACTCGCCCCAGCGATGGCCGGCGCCGAGAGCTTCCTCATCCCGTTCGTGGCCCACAACGCCCGAGGTCAGGACGGGACCTTCTGGAGCTCCGAGATCTACCTCACCAACCTCAGCGTCCAGCCGGTCCAGGTGTCGCTGCTCGACTTCCTCCCCGGCGTGCTCGAGCGCAGCCGGCCCTGCGACCGCCCGACCGCGACGACCAGGGTCGTCCCGCCGCTGTCGTCGGTGGTGTGGACCGCCTCCGGCCTTGCCACCGACCTCGGCTGTGCCGACCGCGTCATCGGATCGCTCGTACTCTCCGCCGACGGCCCGATCCATGTCGTCAGCCGCACCGTCAACCACCCGGCGGAAACCGATCACAGCCGCCGGGGCCTGCTGACCGGGCCCGGCCAGGAGGTCGAGGCGATCTCGGTCGAGCAGCTCCCGGGTCCGGGGGAGTACCTGCTCCCCTCCCTGATCTGGCACCGCAACACCTGCGGACCGCGCGAGTTCGACACCTACCTCGGGTTCGCCAACCCGGGCGACGTGCCAGTGGTCGCGGTCCTCGACGTCCCCCCGACGGCCGCGGATGGCGGCGTCTTCGTTGACGACCTCGAGGTCGATCTCCCGCACGCCATCCGGGTGCCGGCCAGGTCGTGGCTGCAGGTTCACCTCGAACCGAAGGACGACCCGACGGTGCGCTGCCTGGGGCCAGCGTCCTTCGTCGCGACGGTCACCACCGACGGCCCGATCGCGATCTACGGCTCGGTCGTCAGCCGCGGCAGCACCGATCCGCGCACCGTGCTGCCGGTGCCGCTCGACTGATCTTCGCCGGCGCCGCGGCCCACTCTCGCTCAGTCCTCGAGCCCCCGGCTCCGGGTGATCACCACCAAGCTGCGGTCGTCGACCAGCGGCGCGCCTCCCGCAAAACGCTCGAGCTCCGAGGTGACCCGCTCATGCACGGCCGAAGCGGTGCCGCCAGCCGCCACCTCGCTGCCGAGCCGGTCGAAGCCGAACGCGCTGCCGGCGCCGTCGAGCGTCTCGGGCACACCGTCGGTGTACAGCACCAGGAGGTCGCCGGGAGCGAAGCGCTCGCTGCCGTGGGCCGGCGCCACCTCGGGCCGCAGGCCGAGCGGCAGCGACCCCGCCCCGAGCTCGACCACCTGCCCGTCCGCCCGCCGCAGCAGCGGGTACGGGTGGCCGGCGCAGGCGTAGTCGAGGCGCCCCGACCCCGTCTCCAGCAACCCGTAGAAAAGGGTCATGAAGGCGCGCGGGCCCCCGCAGCGGTACAGCGCGCGATTGACCAGCTCCGTCACCGCCCGCGGCGACGGGTCGAGGTCGATCGCGGTGCGCAGGGCGGCGTGCGCGATCGCCATCACCAAGCCGGCCGCGATGCCGTGGCCGCTGGCGTCGCCCACGATCAACCCGAGCCGCCCGTCCCCTGCCGGCAGGAAGGCGTAGTAGTCGCCGCCGATGGTGTTCGCGGTCCGATAGGAGAAGGCGAAGCTGTAACCCTCGACCTCCGGCGCCTGCGCCGGCAGCAGCTCGCGCTGGAGCTGCCGGGCAACCTCGAGCTCGTCACGCACCAGCACCCGATCGGCGAGCTCGAGCGCCAGCAGGAGGACGAGCCCGGCCACCGCGAGCACCAGCGGCGTCCGACCGGCGAGCGGGCCCACACCGTCGCCGGGGAGGTCAACGAGGCCCCACAGCGCCGCCGCGATGCAAACCAGGAACAGCAGGCGCCGCGGAGGCGACAGCTTCGACGACAGCCCGAGGAAGAGGACTCGGATTCGGAACCACCAGCGACCGGCGAACCCGGACGGCTCGGGTCGATCCAGGTGATCCCGGCCGAGGACGCCGTAGGCCTTGATCGTGTCGCGCCGGAACACGCCGTGGGCGTCCCGCACCTCGAGCCCCTCGGTGAGCTCGCGCCAGGTCTGCCGAAGGCCGTCGAACAACCCCATCTCGAGAACCCCAGCTAGTGTAACGGCGCGGGCGGGGAATAGTTTGAGTGCCGTGCTAGATTGATCAACCGAAACACGCGGCGCCGCTTCGGCTGCCAGGCGGCGCCCCTTCTACTCCCAGCTGTGAGGAACGGATGCAGAGCTCACTCAAGACGATCGCGCTGATGGCCGGCCTGGGCGTCGCGCTCACGGCTGCGGCGGCTGGCCCCCCGGCGGCCCGCGAGCTGGCGATCCGGGATCTCGAGCGCGCCAGCGGCGGCACCGCGCAGATCGAGCTCGACCTGGTGACCGGCCTGCCGCGCCTGATCCGACTCGCACCGGGCAGCCTGGCGCTGGCCGGCGGCGATGCGCCCAGCCGGAGCCGCTCCTTCCTCGACCGCTTTGGAAAATCCCTCGGGCTCGACAACGCCGCCCGCGATCTCGTCCTGGACGGTCCCCTTCCCGACCGGCTCGGCGGCGAGCACCTGCGCTTCCGCCAGCAGCACCTTGGGGTGCCGGTGTTCGGCGCCGAGCTGCGGCTCCACTTCAACCCCGACGGTGAGCTGGTGACGGTCAACGGCACGGTGGTGCCCGACATCGGCCTGGCATCGRTGGCTCCGACCGTGACCGGGGACGAGGCCGCAGCGACCGCCACGGCGCTGGTGTCAAAGCAGAGCGGCGCCTCCGACCTCCTGGCCGAGGTGCGCGGACCGCTAGTCTTTCGCAGCGGGCTGGTCGCCGGCCGGCCCGGCAGCGACCACCTGGTTTGGGAGGTCGAGGTCGGCAATGGCGCCGACGTCCGCGAGTTCCTCTACGTCGATGCCCTCCAGGGCTACGTCGTCGATCAGATCACCGGGATCGAGCACATTCATCGGACCATCTACCACCGCAACCTCGGCGCCCGGGTCTGGGACGAGGGCGATGCGCTGCCCTTCTCCGGCATCGGCGACATCGAGGACGCCGAGATCAACGCCGTCATCGACTTCGCCCAGGACACCTATCAGCTGTTCGCGAACCTGAGCGGCGGCGCCTTCCTCTCCTACAACGGCCGCGACGCGGTCATGCGCACCATCTATGAGGACCAGAACCTGAGCTGCCCGAACGCGTGGTGGACCGGGAGCTACACCGGCTTCTGCCGGAACACGACCAGCGATGACGTGGTGGCCCACGAGTGGACCCACGCCTACACCGATGCCACCCACGACCTGATCTACCAGTGGCAACCCGGCGCGCTCAACGAGGCCTACTCCGACATCTTCGGCGAGATCGCCGACATGATCAACGGCGTCGGTAACGACGACCCGGCGCCGATCCGCGGCACGGGCACCTGCACCGACTTCGTCGGCAGCAACTCGGTCCGGCTCGTGGTGCAGTCACCCGACTCGGTCGCCGGCGAGTACCTGGCCGGCAGCGCGACCTTCAACCCGCTGCCGCCGTGGTCGGCGCTCGGCATCGTGCAGCTCGTCGACGACGGGGTGGGCGTCGGCGCCGACGGCTGCGAGCCGTTCGTCGGCTTCGAGCCTGGCAGCATCGCCTTCGTCGAGTTCCGCTATGGCGCGTGCAGCTACCGCGATCGCGTCGCCAACGCCGAGGCCGCCGGCGCCGCCGGCGTGCTGGTCATGAACACGATCAACGACGTCGTCTACGACATGCCCGGCGGCGGGCCTGCCCTGGGGATCCCGGCGGCGTTCATCTCCAAGAGCCTGGGGCTCGCGATCAAGGACGCCCAGCCGGCCGACGTGGCGGTCGAGATCAGCTTCACGATCGACGACTCGGTGCGCTGGATCGTCGCCGAGGACACACTGTGGAACGGGCTGCGCGACATGTGGCACCCCAACTGCGCCGGCGATCCGGGCAAGGTCAGCGACAGCCAGTACTACTGCAGCGAGGACGACGGCGGCGGCGTTCACACCAACAGCGGCGTGCCCAACCACGCCTTCGCCCTCACTGTGGACGGCGGCTCGTACAACGGCCACACCGTCGCCGGCATCGGCCCCACCAAGGCCGCCCACATCTGGTGGCGCGCGATGTCGGTCTACCAGACCCAGATCACCGACTTCACCGACCACGCGTTGCTCGCGGAGCGGAGCTGCCGCGACCTCATCGGACAGCCGCTGACCGACCTCGCGACCGGCCAGCTCTCCACGGAGGAGATCACGGCCTTCGACTGCGACCAGGTCGCCGAGGCGATGCTCGCGGTCGAGATGTTCGAGGTGCCCGAGCAGTGCCGCTTCGACCTCGTGCTCGACCCGAACGCCCCCGATCTGACCAGGTACGCCCTCGAACTCTTCTCCGAGACCTTCGACGCCGCCCCCGGCGCGGGTTGGGCCGTCAACAACCAGGGCTTCGACCCCCAGGACTACACCCCCAGGAACTGGGCATGGACCGCCGACGTGCCGGTCGGCGGTGACGGCGGCGCGATGTTCGCGACCGACGACGACTTCGGGGGCAACTGCACCACCAACGACCAGTCCGGCGTCCTCCGGCTGGTCAGCCCGCAGATCACCATGCCTAACGGCGGCCGGCCGGTGCTTCTCATCGACCACTACGTCGCGACCGAGCCAGCGGCCGATGGCGGCAACCTCAAGATCAGCGTCAACGGCGGTCCCTTCGAGCTCGTGCCCGAGGCGGCGTTCCTCTTCAACCCCTACAACCTCACCCTCGACGGCCCCCCGGCCAACCACAACCCCTTGGCCGGGCAGCCGGCGTTCTCCGGGCTCAACGAGACGTCGTTCCGCGGCTCGTGGGGCCAGTCCCAGGTCGACCTGTCCGGCCTCGTCGGCCCCGGCGACACGTTCCGGCTGCGCTTCGACCTCGGGGTCGACGGCTGCACCGGCTATGACGGCTGGTACCTCGACAGTGTCCGCGTCGTGCTTGCCGAAAACGTCCTGCGCGGCGGCCGCCGCGTCACGCCGTAGGAGCGTGTGGGCATAGGCCCCTTGACGCCCTTCTGGTGTGGACATTTTCGTTGGCCTCTGCCCGCACGCTCCTCGGGATGCGCTGCGCGCATCCGGAAGCAGAAATCGTTTCTCGTGATGTTTGACGCATCCGGTCCTCTCGCGGTGCAGCGGACGCGGCGACAAAACTCCGCCTGCTTCCGCGCCCGCTTGCGACGGTTCGGGCGGGCGCGGTGCTGCCGGCCGTGGCGACCCAACCCTGGCCCCGGGGTCTACAATGAGTCAGCGAACGACCATGTCTTCGATCGACCAGCTCGAGCCGGGGGTTGAGCCATGACGCACCGCGAGACCGTGTTCGACAAGATCATCGCCGGGGAGATCCCCTGCCACCGGGTGTATGAGGACGAGCACGTGCTCGCCTTCCTCGACGTCGGGCCGCTCAGCCGCGGCCACATCCTGGTCATCCCCAAGGAGCGCGCCGCCTACCTCCACCAGCTCAGCGACGCCTCCGCGGCAGCCATCGGCCGGGTCCTGCCGCGCCTCTGCCGAGCCGTGCTCAAGGCGACCGGCGCCAAGGCCTACAACATCCTGCAGAACAACGGCACCGACGCCCACCAGGTCGTGATGCATTGCCACTTCCACATCATTCCGAAGCTCGGCGAGACGGGGCTCGGCATCGGCTGGCGACCGACCTCGCTGCCGACCGGCGACGCCGAGGCGCTGCTGGCCTCGCTGCACGCCGCGCTCGAGCAGGACGCTCGAGGCTGACGCCGCGGCGCCCCCTGCCCCTCGCGCCCGGAGGACCGCAATGATCGACATCTCCCGGTTCACCCGCCCACCCGGAAAGCGCTTCCGCCTCGACGAGATCGACCCTGCCGACACCGGCCGCTTCAAGGGCAAGGACGCCGCCCAGAAGCCAACCGCCGCCAACCTCGAGCGGCTGCGCGAGCTGCACGAGCGGCTGTACGCGGACGGCAGCAAGGGCCTGCTGATCATCCTCCAGGCCATGGACACGGCCGGCAAGGACGGCACGATCACCCATGTGCTCGGCCCGCTCAACCCGCAGGGAGTGACGGTGACGCCCTTCAAGGTGCCCACCGCGGAGGAGCTCGCCCACGACTTCCTGTGGCGGGTCCACGCCGCCGCGCCGGCCCGCGGCAGCATCGCTATCTTCAACCGCTCCCACTATGAGGACGT
>PQAJ01000140.1 GCA_003105185.1 Holophagae bacterium | reverse complement strand
CGGGCCAGGGGACGGTGGTCGCCGTCGACGACACCGGCCTTGACGAGGACCATCCGGCGATCGCGATGCACTATCGAGGGTGCCTGAACCCGCCGTCGTGCACCGTGGAGGATCACAACTACAACTGGTGGGACGCGACCGGCACCTACCCCCTCGACCCGTGGGACGGCTACGGGCACGGCACGTTCTGCACCGGGATCGCGGTCGGTGACGATGGCGGCGCCAACCAGATCGGCATGGCGCCGGGTGCGCAGACCATCCACTGCAAGAACATGACCGACGGTGGTGCCGGCAACGACGCCACGTTCATGGAGTGCTTCCAGTGGAACCTGGCGCCGTGGGACCTCAATGGCGCCAACCCGGATCCTGCGGCCGCGCCCGATGTCGTCAGCATCTCGTGGGGGTACTGGGGAGGCGGGTTTGACCTGTTCCGTGATGTGATCGACGTCCTGCAGGCTTCCGGAATCGTGGTCGTTGTCGCGGCCGGAAACGAAGGGCCCGGCTGCTCCACGCTGAGATCGCCTGCCGACTACGAAGAAGTGCTGACCGTGGGCGCCGTGGACCACACGTACCCTTACCCCGGCGAGACTGCCAGCTGGTCCAGCCGTGGCCCATCCACGCTGGACCCGGGGAACTTCCCGGACGTGATGGCGCCGGGAGTCGGCATCCGATCTTCAGTGCCGGGAGGGACCTATCAGGGAGGGTGGACCTCAACGGCGATGGCAGCACCGCATGTCAGCGGCCTTGTCGCGCTGATGTGGTCGGCGTGCTGGCCGATGCGGGGCGACGTCCCGGTCACGATGAGCCTGATCCAGGATGCGGCGTCTCCACTGACCGGCCAGGCCGGGTCGAGCTGCGGCGGCGATTACACGGTCGGCCCGAACAACGACTGGGGCTACGGAACGATCGATGCGGTCGCGGCGGTGCAGGCGGCCTTCTTCTGGTGCGACGGAGGGATCTTCGCGGACGGCTTCGAGTCCGGCGACACCGCGGCCTGGTCGGTGACGGTGCCGTAGGAGTTCGTACCGCATTGGCCTTCTCGGCAGACGTGGTTGACCCAACCGTTGTCAGACGGCCACTGCGGCACAAACTCCTTCTGGATGCGCGCAGCGCATCCCGAGGAGKGTGTGGGGCAGGGGCCACCAACAACGAACTCATCAGGAGCGCGCTGAGGGGCTTATGCCCCACACGCTCCTACAGCTCCGGCAGGTAGAAGCAGACCACCTTGGGCTCGGTCATCTCCTGGAGCGAGAACTTGATGCCCTCGCGGCCGAGGCCGGAGTTCTTGATCCCGCCGAACGGCATCGAGTCGAGCCGGTAGTCGGTCGAGTCGTTGATCATCACGCCGCCGCAGTCGAGGCCCTCGGCGATCTTGTGGGCGGTTGCCAGGTCGCGGGTGAAGCCGGCCGCGTGTAGGCCGTAGTTGACCGAGTTGGCCTTGGCGATCGCCTCCTCGAGGTCGTCGACCGGGTAGAGGTTGACGGTCGGCCCGAACACCTCCTCGCGGTGCAGCGTGGCCTTCTCCGGGACGTTCTCGAGCACGGTCGGCTCGAGCAGCGCGCCGCGGCGGCCGCCGCCGGTGAGCACGGTCGCGCCGAGGCTCTCGGCCTCGCGGATCCACTTTTCGAGCCGCTTGGCCTCGCCCTCGTTGATCATCGGCCCCATGTCGGTCGCCTCATCTAGCTTGTTGCCGATCTTGTAGCGCCTGGTGAAGCGCACGAAGTGGTCGCGGAAGGTTGAGTAGACCTCGCGGTGGATGTAGATCCGCTGCACGCCGATGCAGTTCTGGCCGGCCGCCCAGAAGGCGCCGGAGACGCAGGTCTCGGCGGCCCACTCGAGGTCGGCGTCGCGCCACACGATGACCGGCGAGTTGGAGCCGAGCTCCATGCCGACCTTCTTGAGGCCGATCTTGGACATGATCCGCTCGCCGGCCTCGACGCCGCCCGTGAACGACACCAGGCGGACCCGCGGGTCCGACACCAGCGCGTCGCCGAGCACCGCGCCGTGCCCGGTCAGGGTCTGCAGCACGTTGGCCGGCAATCCGGCCTCGACCAGCGCCTCGGTCAGCTTGAGCGCCGACAGCGGGGTCACCGTCGCCGGCTTCAGGATCACCGCGTTGCCGCCGGCGATCGCCGGCCCGAGCTTGTGGGCGACCAGGTTGAGGGGGTCGTTGAACGGTGTGATCGCGAGCACCACGCCGACCGGCTCACGCGTGTAGTAGCCGCGCCGCTGCTCGCCGCCGGGGAACGAGTTGAAGGGGATGACCTCGCCGCCCAGCCGCTTGGCCTCCTCGGCCGAGATGGTCAGGGTGTTGACGCAGCGCCGCGCTTCCTTGCGGGCCTCGCGGATCGTCTTCGAGCCCTCGCGGGCGATCGTGCGTGCGAAGTCCTCGAGCTGGTCGGCGACAATCGCGGCGGCCTTGAACAGGATCTGCGCCCGCTGGTAGGTGGTCATCTTGCGGGCGGTGGCGGTGGCGGCCGCGGCCGCCGCGAGCGCGGTCTCGACGTCGTCGTGGGTCGCCGCGGGCACCGTGTCGACGAGCGAGTTGTCAAAGGGATCGCGGACGTCGATCGTCTTCTCCCGGTCGACCCATTCGCCGGCAAGCAGCATTTTCATGAGTGCCTCCACATCGTGAGCAAGTCGTTGAGCAGCGCGAACCCGGTCTGCCGCCGCCCGGCCCCGGGACCGATGATGGTCACCTCGCCGAGGGCGTCGGTGGTGATGGTCATGGCGTTGGTGGCGCCGCCGACCCCCGCCAGCGGGTGCGTGCTGGGCAGGCGCTGCGGTGCGACCGAGGCGTGGACGCCGGCGCCGTCGCGCCAGACGCGGCCGATCAGCTTGTAGCGCTGGCCGTCGGCGGCCGCGCGGACGATGTCGGCGGAGGAGATCTCGGTGATGCCCTGGCAAGGGCTGTCGGACGGCTTGAGGCCGGCGCCGAAGACCACGTTGGCCAGAATGGTGACCTTGGCCAGCGCGTCCCAGCCGAGGACGTCGGCGTCCGGGACCGCCTCGGCGTAGCCGAGTTGCTGGGCCTGGGCGAGGGCCGCCGCGTAGTCCATGCCGCCCTCCATCTGGGTGAGGATGTAGTTGGTGGTGCCGTTGAGGATCCCGCGCATCTCGTGGATGGCGGCCCCCGCGAGTGTTTCGCGGATCAGGTTGAGCAGCGGCGTGCCCGCCATCACCGTGCCCTCGTAGAGGAACTGCAGGCCCCCCTTGCGAGCGCTCTCGATCAGCTCGCGAGAGTGCAGGGCGAGCGGGCCCTTGTTGGTCGTGGTCACGTGCATGCCGCGCTCGAGGGCGGCGCGGATGTGGTCGGTGGCGGGCTGGCCGGTTGAGATGTCGGTGTAGGTGGCCTCGAGCATCACATCGGCCTCGGCCTCGGCGATCATGGTGGGCGCGTCCCACGAGCGGCCGACCGACGGCCAGTCGGACAGCGACTCGCCGCGGCCGACGCGGGCCAGCGCCGCGGCCAGATCGAGCCCATCGGGGTCGTAGGCGCTTCCCTTGAGCATGTCGGAGATGCCGACCACCACGGCGTCGAAGCCGTAGCTTGCCGCCAGCTCGTCACGCTTTTCGAGCAGCAGCTCGGACAGCCCCTGGCCAACAGTTCCGAAGCCGATGAACAGCAGTCTCATGGTCTCCTCCTCGCTAGATCTTCGCCAACGCCTGGTCGAGGTCGGCGATGGTGTCGTGCGGATGCTCGGCGCCCACGCACAGCCGGACCATCGTGGGCTGGATGCCGGCGAGCTTGCGGCCTTCCTCGCCCTGCTGCTGGTGGGTCGAGATCGCCGGGATGGTGGCGACGCTCTTGATGCGCCCGAGGTCGGTGGCGCGGTAGGTGCGCTCGAGAGCGTCGAAGAAGCGGCGGGTCTCGGCCGCCGTGCCCTTGATATCGAACGACATCAGGTGGCCGAAGGCCGGGGTGCCGTCGTCGACCACGGCCATGTAGCGGCTGGCGAGCCCGTGCAGGGGGTGGTGCGGCAGGCCGAGGTAGTCGACGCGATCGATCCGCGGGTGCTGCGACAGGAACTCGGCCACGACCATCGTGTTGCGCGACAATTGCGCCACCTTCAGCCGCAGCGTGCGCACCTCATTGAGGATGTAGTGGGCGACGCTGGGCGCCATGCACGGTCCGGAGTCGCGGAACGGCCACAGCTTGAGCCACAGCGCGTAGTCGGCGCGGACCTCGTCCGCGAGGTGTTTCGAGATCAGGTTGTGGCGTGCGACGATGCCGCCGGCGATGGCGTCGCCGCCCGAGCCGGCGGTCTTGGACAGCGAGTGGACCACGATGTCGGCGCCGTGGGCGAGCGGCCGCATCAGCGCCGGCGTGGCGATCGTCGCATCGACGATCAGCGGGATGCCGTGGGCGTGCGCGAGGGAGGCGAGCGCCGCCACGTCGAAGCACGCCTGCTGCGGGTTGGACGGCATCTCGGCGTAGAGGAAGCGGGTGTTGTCGTCGACCAACGGCTCCCAGGCCTCGATGCGCCACGGCTCGGTCACCCAGCGCACCTGGGCGCCGCGCTCGGCCATGCGCAGGTTGAAGAGCTGGAACGTGCCGCCGTAGACCTGGGAGGCGGAGACGAAGTTGATCTCCTCGGCGCCCTGCCTCGACTTCGCGAGCAGCGGCTCGGTCGCCTGCTTGATCGCCGCCATGCCCGACGAGGTGCACAGCCCGGTGGCGTCGGCCTCGCAGCCGTAGGACTCGAGCAGCGCCAGGGTTTCCTCGAGGTAGAAGACGCTCGGGTTGTGAATCCGCGAGTAGCACCAGGTCGGGATCTGGTAGGAGAGCGCCGCCTCCATCTCGTCGGAGTCGCGGTAGGCCTGAGAGGTGGATGGGAAGATCGGCTCGATGATCCCACCCTGGCCGCCGGAAAATGCTTCCTCGACGCTGTACATGCCGTGCACGGCGATGGTGTCGAACTTGAGCCGACGCACCCGCGCGCGGTGGGCTGCGCGCTTGGCCATCGCCTCCTTCGCTTGCGCCACATATCGCTCGACCCCGGATCGGGACATCGTCGTCGCCATCGGCTCCTCCCCGTGGTCTAGGGGTCACTCGGCGACCCCTGTGTTCTCGCATGGACGAGCCCCTTCATACCCGAACCACCGGGCCAGTTCAAGCCACCGAACAGAGTTCGGAGAAGACGGCAAGAGCGATACSGGACGGAATATTGTTYRCTCARGATAAAGAACAGCGCACATTATTCAGTTGCGACAGAATTTCATGTTAATTGCTTCGATGGTCGATCGAGGCGATCGACGYYATGGGACGGGCTCGGTGTCGGGCACGGGCACGGAGACGTGCACGGAGACGAAAGGCCGTCCCGCCGGACCGACCATCCTGGGATCAGGCTCGCACCACATGGCCGGCAGCCTGGAGGCAGCTGATCGCCTGCGCGAGCTGCGAGCCGCGGACCAGGATGTGGTCGGTGTCGAAGGTCGACAGCACGAACACCGCGACGCCGGCGCTGGCGAGGGCGCCCGCGAGAACGGCGAGCACGCCGACCATCCCGAGGTCGAGCGGGCCCTCGACCCGCAGGCAGCGCCAGCCTCGCGACACCTCGGCGTCGGCTGGGGCGACGCCCTCCTCGCACACCAACGACACCTCCTCGTCGGTGAAGGTGACCGAGAGCAGGCCCTCGCCGGGGTCCCAGTCGAAATCGGCGTCCTCGGGATCGAGCCGGCAGATCGCGAGGTGGTCCGGGAGAACGTCGAGGGTGAACGAGGGGAGGGGTGTGGGGGTGGTCATGAGGACATGGTAGACGATTCCCGGCAGGGGGCGCGGAAGCGGAAGCCGGAAGAGTGGAGCCAGGGCTCCGCACTCGTGCGATGCCACTGGGCCGAGTAAACTCCCTGCCATGAGCGATCGTGATCGCATTGTCATGGCAGGCGGCGGGCTCAGGGTCAGCCCGCGCGGCCGGTTGCTCGCCGTCGCGCTCGCACTGCTGGCCGGAATCGGCTGTGGCGGCAATGACGGTGTCGTCGCGTCGTACTCGGGCGAGCTCGAGGGCCTCGACACCCTCTTCGACTTCACGGCGAGGGCACGGTCGGCGCGTGTGCTGCGCGAGACGCGGGAGATCGACCCCGGATCGGCGGCCGACCGCGGCCTGCTGGTCGCGGGCTGGGGACGGCCCGAGGTCGACCCCGGGAACGGCAGAACCTTCGTGTGGGCGATCGCGGCGGCTGCGACCCTCGAAGTCACGCTGTTGCAGCCCGCCGCTACCACTTTCCGTTTCGTCTGCCGGCCATTCGTGGTCGACGGCATGCCGTCGCAGACCGTCGAGGTCGTGGTCAACGGGGTCCCTGTCGGCGCGGTGACCCTGGCGCGCCGCACCCGGGCCTACAGCCTCGACATTCCCGCGGAACGAGTGCGTCCGGGGCGCAACCAGATCGACCTGCGTTTCGCCTACGCCGAATCCCCGAGCCGCCGCGATCCCGGCTCGGACGACCAGCGAACGCTGGCGGCGGCCTTCGAAGCGTTCCATCTCTACCCGGAAGCTGCCGCTGCTTCCGGCAGCGAGACCGCAGCCCCTGCCGCGGGTCCCGCCGGGCTGGTGCTGCCGGCCGGGACCGGACTCGCGTTCACGGTCGTGCCGGAGGGCGAGGTGATCCTCGATCTCGGCGCGGTCGACGATCACGGCGCAACCGGCGTGGTCGCGTGGTTCGGCGCGCCGGGCCGCGACAAGGAGATGTTGGGCCGCAGCCGCGGCGGGCACCGGCCGGTGGCGATCCGATGGCCGGAAGGACGGCCGCTCGAGATCGGCTTCGCGGCGGCGGTGGCAGCGGGCTCGAGCGAGTCGGCGGTCGTGCGCCCGCGGCTGCTGGGCCGCGGGGCGCGGGTGCGAATGCCGCCCAACCTGCTGCTGGTCGTCGTCGACACCCTGCGCGCGGACTTTGTCGGGGCGTACCGCGCGGGCGCGCGGACGCCGGCGATCGACGCGCTGGCCGCGACCGGGACGCTCTTCGAGCGGGCCTATGCCCACATCGCGATCACCGGCCCCAGCCACGCGAGCCTGTTCACCTCTCTGCTCCCGTTCGAGCACGGGGTGCGCAACAACGCACAGATTCTCGACGGCTCGGCGCGTACCCTGGCCGAGGCGCTCCGCGACCGCGGCTGGATGACAGCGGCCGTCGTCAGCCTCGGCGTTCTCAAACGCGAGTTCGGCTTCGATCAGGGCTTCGATCACTTCCGTGATGAGTTCGGCAGCGACTGGATGAAGGACGCCGGCGAGGTGACCGCCGAGGCCACCGCGCTGGTCGTGGACCAGATCGCCGAGCCGTACTTCCTCTTCGCCCACTACTCCGACCCCCACGAGCCGTACACGCCGCCCGGCCTCGATTACCCGTGGGTCGATCTCGAGCTCGACGGTCGCCACGTCGGAGCGCTGCAAGCCAACGGCCGCAGCGCGACCGTGCCGCTCGATCTCCGCCCCGGATCCCACACCCTCCGCTTCCGAGCGCGGCAGCCCGCTGCCGACCCCGGCCGGTTCTACAAGCTCGACGCGGTGCGGCTCGAGGGCGACGGCCTGGCGGTCGGCCGCGGCAGCTGGGAGGTGCTGGCGAGCCCGGGCAGCCCGCCGACCTACCAGTCGCGCCTGCCGGCGACGCTCGAACTCGTCAACAGCTCGGGTGCTGGACGCGCCTCGGAGCTGCGCCTGAACTTCAAACAACGGCTCGACATCGGAGAGGTCCGCGTGCGCTACGCCCAGGAGGTCGAGTACGCGGATCGCCAGATCGGCGGTTTGCTCGACGCGCTGCGCTCCCGCGGCCTGCTCGACAACACGCTGATCGTCGTCCTCTCCGACCACGGCGAGGGCCTCGGCTACCACAACCACGTCGGCCACATTCACCAGGTCTACGACACCCTGCTGCGGGTGCCGCTGGTCGTGGTGTGGCCGGGTGTCGTGCCGGAAGGGAAGAGGATCGGCGACGTGGTCAGCCTGATCGACGTCTTCCCGACCGTGGCCGAGCTGCTCGGCCTGGAGGCACCGGCACCGGCGAGCGGCCGCAGCCTGCTGCCCCTGCTGCGCGGGCAGCCGATGACGCCCCGCGCGGTGCTGGCCGCGACCTACCGGCCGGAGGCCTTCACCGACAAGCAGGCGATCGTCAGCGATGGCTTCAAGTACATCCACTCGTGGTCACCGGAGCGCGAGTGGGAGGAACTCTACGATCTGGAGGGCGACCCTGACGAGCTGACCGACCTGATCACGAGCCGGGGAGAGGTCGCAGAGCGTCTGCGCGCGGAGCTGGCAGATCGGCTCGCCGCCTCGGCCCAGGGATCGGCGGTGGCGGTCGAGCTGAGCGAGGCCGATCGCGACCGGCTGCGTGCACTCGGCTACGTCCATTGAACCGCGAACCCACGGAGCGACGATGACCTCACTGCGCGCCCTTCACGCCGTCACAGTCCTGCTCGGCGCGCTTGCGCTGGCGGCGTGCGGGCCGGCGGTGCTCGACGAGGAGCCGCCCGGCGACGACATGCACCTCGACCTCCCGGTCCTCGACTCCCAGCCCTGGGTCGAGCGCTACCTCCCGGAGCGCGCCTCGAGCGGCTACAACCTCGAGCTCTACCAGCGCCGGATCCCGATCCTCCTCGACATGAACGGCCGCATCGTCCACACCTGGCCGTTGGTGCGGACGACGGCGCGGGCCCGGCTGGACCGCAAGGGCCGCCTGCTGGTGATGGGCATCGACAACGCGATCAAGATCTACGACTGGGAGGGACGGCTGGTCTGGCGCTACCGGCTGGCGTCGGAGCGCGACCTCCCGCACCACGACGTGATCTGGCTCGCCAACGGCAACGTCATGGTGCTAGCCCAGGTCGAGGAGACCCGCGACGACTACCTGCAGGAGGTGGACCGCGGCGGGCGCGTGGTCTGGGAGTGGCGGTTCTCCGAGCACCTCGATGCGGCGTTCCCGGACCGCGACCGGCGGCACCCGGACCCGACCCACGTCAACTCGGTGCACGAGCTCGGACCGAACCGCTGGTGGGACGCCGGTGACGCCCGCTTCCGGCCCGGCAACCTGCTGCTCAGCGCCCGCACCCTCGACGCGATTCTGGTGGTCGACCGTCGCTCCGGCGATATCGTGTGGACCTGGTCCGAGGGACTCGACCGCCAGCACGAGGCGGTGATGGTGCCGCGCGGGCGGATCGGCGAGGGTCTCTTCCTGGTCTTCGACAACGGTCTCGCCAACCGCTTGGCCTACCGCCGCAGCTCGGTGGTGGCTGTCGACCCGGTGGCGCGGTCGGTGGTGTGGGAGTACTCCGAGCCGTTCTTCTACTCGTCGCTCGCCGGCAGCCAGGTCTCGCTCGAGAACGGCAACCTGCTGATCACCGAGAGCCACGGCGGGCGCGCCTTGGAGGTGACGCCGGCCAAGGAGATCGTCTGGCAGTGGATCCCGCCCTGGCAGCCGATGCGGCTCGAGCGCTACCCCTACGACCACTGCCCGCAGCTCGAGCGCCTCGGCCGGCCCGAGGAGCGGCCGGTGCGGTCGCAGCGCAAGCACCCGTACGTCTCGCAGGAGCTCCACTTCTTTGCGGTGTCGGGCGAGTACCGGAGCCGCCCGGTTGCCGGCGATCGGCGGCAGCTGGTGCGCGACCCGAACGCCTGTCGCGAGCTGGTCATCCCGGCCCAACCGGCGCTCGCGGTCGGTTACGGCATTGACATCAAGGCGCCGGGGGCCGCCGGGGTCGAGGCTGACGTCGGACTCACCATCACCCGGCTCGACACCGGCGAGCGCAGGGTGCTGGTCGACGACACCGTTCGGGGGGACGGACCCGAGCCCTGGCGCCAGCTGTGGATCCCGCTGCCGGGCCTCGACTTCACGCGGGTCGAGCTGTGCCTCAAGCTGGTGACTCCCCTCGGCAACGGCAGCGATCCGGAGCGGCCGGCCGCGGTCATCGAAAACCCGCGGGTGTGGGCAGGTGACCGGCCGACCCTGCCGCGGCGGTGGACCGAGGAGCAGCTGAGCGAGCAGGAGCAGCGGCTCCGGGAGGAGCAGCTGCGGGCGATCGGCTACATCCAGTAAGCAGAGAATGGGTCAGCGCAGGGGACCGCAGTTCGGTCGCCAGACCGCATGCCGGGGCCGGATGGCGAGCGCCGTTGGGAGAGGGTTGGGATCGGGGACGGGCACGGGAACGAATGGCACCGCCGGCCCAGTCGCCTCTCTCCGCAGCCGGAGCGGCCGACGCGGAGCGGCCCTAGTTGCCGCCGTCGCCGTCGACGTAGCCCAGGGCGCGCAGCATCTCGCGGTCGGCCTCGGTGACCTCGGCGCGCGCGGCTGCCGGTCCGAGCGATGCCGGCTGTGAAGCGCGCTGGGTCAGCATCAGCCCGAGGCCGGCAAAGGTCGGGGCCTCGACGGAGACGAGATTGTCGAGCTCGCCGGGATCACGCTCGAGATCAAAGAGCGCTCCCTGGCCCGACGGGCTGAGGATCGCCTTCCAGCGGGCGGTTCGCAGGCCGAGCAAGCGCGGCTTGTCGGTGTTGGTGGCGATCACGGCGCGGGCGGGCGGGAAGGCGCCCTGATCGGCGAGCAGGTCGATGCCCTCGAGCGCCGCGGCCGGTCGGATCCCGGCCGTGCCGAGCAAGGTCGGGACGATGTCGGCCAGGGTCACCAGGCGGGAGACGTCGACCGTGTCGGTTGCGATCCAGTCCGGCAGCCGGAGAATGAACGGCACCCTGAGCATCTCGTCGAAGACGGTGCTGTTGTGGTGCATGCGGCCGTGCTCGAGGAAGGCCTCGCCGTGGTCGGAGGTGATCAGCACCACGGTGTCGCGCCAGCGTTCCCGGCGCTGCAGCGACCGCAGCAGCACGCCGACGGCGTCGTCCGCGGCGAGCAGGTTGCCGTCATAGAGCCCGATCACCTGCTCGAGGCAACCGGCCCCGGGGTCGATGGCGCCGACCTCGAGCCCGGTCAGGGTCGGGAAGAGCCCCGTGCACGGGCCGCCGTACGACGGGTTGGTGAAGCGGTCGAAGCGCTGGCCGGGAAGGTACGGGCCGTGCGGCGGGACATAGTGGACCTGGAGATGGATGGGCCGGTCGTCGTCGAGGGCGTCGAGCCACGCCTTCACCCGGTCCGTCACGTAGTGAGGCTGGCGGGCCCTGGCATGCGGCACCTCGTGCCAGAGCTCGATGAACTCGTTGTAGCCCTGGTCGAAGCCCTTGGCAGCGGTGTTGTTGGGCGTGGCCGAGAAACAGGCAGTGCGGTAGCCGGCGGCGCGCAGGTACTCGGCGAGGGTGGTCGCCTGCTCGTTGAGGGTGGCGTCTCGAGAGGTGACGCCGTGGTCGAGGAACGACAGGCCGGTGATCATCGTGGGCACCGAGCACAGCGTGTAGGGGGCGAGGGCGAACGCGGCGTCGAAGACCAGCGCCTGGCCGGCAAAGCGGTCGATGAAGGGCGTGGTCGGCCGCGAGTAGCCGTAGCACGAGAAATGATCACGGCGCGCCGCATCGAGTGTGATCAGAATGATGTCCGGCCGCCGCGTGCGCTGCGCTCCGGGCGCAGGCGTCGGGACAGGTGGGCTTTCGTGATCGAAAACGGGGGGAGCGATGTCGAGCGAACCACCTTCCGCCACATCGACGTCGATTCTGAGCAGGCAGTTCGCCCCGGCGAGCTTGGCGGCCGAGAGCCGTCGCACCGCCGGCCGCGCCGCGCCGTTCAGCATTGAGTTGCTGATCTCGAACGCGTCGCGCTCGACGCGGTCGTCGTCGATGGAGGCCAGCGAGATGGCGACCCTTGCCGGATGGGTGGCGGAGGTTTCCCGCGCCGCAACCTCGATTGCGACCTCGGCCGTGCCGGGCGGGATCGCGATCGGCTGCACGAGCGTCCCCGAGCGGTCGATGCGGAAGCGGCTGGAGGCACGATCGAACAACTGGCCCGGTGCAGGGTCGGACCGTCCGCCCTCACCGGGCGTCGCCCGCGACAGGGAGATCCGCTCGACAGCCGCGGCCAGCGGGAGCTCGTCTTTGCCCCGTCCTGCCTCGGCCGGCGAACGGCGGAGCGAGAAGCGGAGCAGGGCGCGGTTGGCGCCGGGACGAAGCACGCCGGGCGGGATATCGAATCTGAGGTCCGTCCAACCGCCTGGCACCGCGACCGGCTCACTGGTGTGGCCAGCCAGCTCGAGACGAACCGTCTGCTGCGAGCCCTTCGGCAGGCCGTCGTAGGCCTTGGCGCGCACGGTCACGCGCTCCCAGTCGGTGTCGTCGAGCCAGAAGGTGACGGCCGACGAGGCCCCGAAGGCCCACGCGCCCCAGGTGGCGGCGCCGGTCCAGCCCCGGTCTGCCGAGCAGGGCTGGAGTGGCCGGCTCCAGATCTCCCACAGCGACGGCTCGACCGCGTTCAGCCGGCACTCGAGGACACTGCCGGGATCGTGCGCAGCGGCCATGAAGTAGTGCGCCGGCACCGTCCCGTTGAAGGGCACGGTGCCCGGAAGCCCGGGCCTCAGCTGGCGCAGGAGGAGCACCAGCGCCAGGGCGCAGGCGGCAATTGCTATCGGCACCAGGGCTCGACGTGCAGTGATCATGGTCGGTTCAGCGGACGGCGGAGCGACGGTGCCGCTCCGGGGCCGGAGTATAACGCGTTGGCTCCATGGCGCGCCGGTCCCGAGTCCGCAGCCGATGGGCGATCTGGCGCAGGTCGTGTGCGGCGGGCAATCAGGCGGCCGCCAGGGTCAGCACGAAGGTGGCGCCCTGCCCCGGCGCCGGGTCGGCGAGCACGAGCTCCCCGCCCTGGGCCCGCGCGAGTGACCTGGCCAGCGCCAGCCCCAGCCCGAGACCCGCCGGCGCATCGCCGTTGTCGGGGCGGCGGAACGGGCGGAACAGGGCGTGGCGCGAGCGGCGCGGGATGCCGGGCCCGCTGTCGGTGACCCGGACCTCGACGCCGGCRGCGACGCGAGCGGTGGTGACGGCCACCCATCGGGTCGCCGATCCTCGGCTGTACTTCTCGGCGTTGTCGAGCAGGTTGTCCAGGATCTGGCAGAGGGCGTCGTGATCGAAGAGSGCGCGCGGCAGGTCGGCGTCGATTCGAACCCGGACCTCCATGCCCGCCCCCTCGAGGGCGCCCCGCAGCCGCTCGACACAGCCGCCGACCACCGGGCCGGGATCGCCCGCAGCCGGGTTTGCGAGCGGGGCGCCGCGCTCGAGCCGCGACAGGTCGAGCATGTTGGTCACCACGCGGCCGAGGCGGCGGACCTCGGGCACGATCCGGCCGGCGTAGGCGGCGGTACGGTCCGGCCTGCCGAGGCCCTCGGCGAGCATCTCGGCGTGCAGCCGCAGCGAGGCGAGCGGGGTCTTGAGCTCGTGGGCCGCGGCCGCCGCGAAGCGCGCCCGCTGGTGGGCCAGGCGATCGGTTTGGGCGACCAGGCCGACCACCGCCGCCGCGGCCAGCAGCGCCGCCGTGGAGATCAGGAAGAAGGTTCGCCGGAACTCGGCCACCACGCGGCGGCCGGCAGCGGCGGCGACGGCGACGGCCGGGGCGGCGTCGGCGTTGACGTACCATCCGGTGTCGGCGAGCTGCGCCGCCACCGACAGCTCGGCATCACGCGCCACCGGCCCGACCTCGATCCCGGGTTCCAGCCACTCGGCGAGGGTATGGGGGGTCACGGCCAAGCCCTGGACCCTGACGCCGGCGGGCGTCGTCACCTCGCGGAGGGCGGCGAGGAGCGGCCCCCCTCCGAGCACGATCGTGTGCCAGCGCATCTCCCCGACGCGGATCATGACGTCGCCGGTCGGGTCGGTCGGCCGCTGCGCTTCAGGCGAGGCGGCGGCGTGGCGTCCGGTGAGCTCGGCGTACACCGAGTCGGCAAGCTGGATCTGCCGCCACGCGCTGCGGTCGAGAACGATGACCTGTTCGCCGCTGGCCGCCGGCCCGCTGCTGTCCATGCCCTCCACCACGTACCCGTTTTGCAGCTCGGCGAGGACCTCGCAGAAGCGGCTGAAGTCGGCATCAGCGCTGAGCTCGGGAAAGCGCTCGCTGAGGGTCGGCAGGCTGACCAGCCCGGCCTCGTCAATCTGGAAGTGCGCCCACACCATCGGGTCGGAGGGCCCACGCGCCAGTGGCGACGGGAGCACCGCCAGTCCCTGCGCGGCGCCGCGTGGGTCGTGGTAGAGGTTCTGGTAGTGATAGAAGGGGCGCGCCGATTCGGCCTCGCGCAGCGCCTCGAGCCGGTGTCCGAGCCGGTCGGCGGTGGACTCCGCGGTGCGCGCCACGGCAGCCAGCGCGGCCTCCTCGAGCTCGCGGCCGCGCCGCGCGGCCTCGCGCGACCCGGTGAGGTACCACGCGAGCGTCGGCACGAGCACCGCGATTGCGACCAGGGTGGCGGCAAGGACGGTGCGCCGTCGGCTCGGCGCCAGGGCGCGCTCAGCTCTCATCGTCGGCGCCCCAGGCATACCCGGCGCCCAGCACGGTGACCACGATCCGTGGGCTCGCCGGGTCGGGCTCGATCTTCTGGCGCAGCTTGGCGATGGTCATGTCGACGGTGCGGGTCTTGAGATCGGCGCTGGCGCCCCAAACGTTCTCGAGCAGCTCCGCGCGGCTGACCGCCCGCCCGCGGTGGCGGTGGAGCCAGCGCAGGATGCCGACCTCGCGCGGCGTCAGCGCGACCGCCTCAGATCCCCGCTGCGCCTCGTGCCGGCCGAGGTCAATGCGGCAGCCCGCGGCCTCGAGCACCTCCGGCGGCTGCGGCCGGCGGCCGGCGCGCCGGGCAAACGCCTCGACCCGAGCCAGCAGCTCGCGGACGCCGAACGGCTTGGCCAGGTAGTCGTCGGCGCCGGCCCCGAAGCCGGCGACCTTGTCGTCCTCGGAGCCGCGGGCGGTCAGCATCAGGATCGCGATCTCGGGCCTCGCCTGGCGCAGCCGGCGGCAGACCTCGATCCCGTCGACGCCCGGCAGCATGAGGTCGAGGACCACCAGGTCGAACGGCTCGGCGAGGCCGAGGTCGAGCGCAGCCCGGCCGTCGGCGGCCGTCGCCACCTCATGCCCGGCCGCGGCCAGCAGGTCCTCGAGGCCGGACCGCAGCGGCTGCTCGTCCTCGACGATCAGGATCCGCATCGTTCCAGGCAACAGCATAGCGGACGATGGTCGCATCGGGTGTCAGGAGGCCGAAAAAGAAGGAGATAGAGGTTTGCCCTGTGACGCTTCCGTCTCCGTCTCCTTCTCGGTGCCCGGCCCTGCACGAGCGAATCACGATGGCATTCCGGGAGCAGGAACGGGAACGGAAGGGCGTCGCCCTCTGTCGCGCCGCGCGCGCATCACCCATAATATGGAGCCGCGCCGCCGCGCGCGGCGCGAGGGACACGGCTGTTGGACAACGTTCGCACTTTCTGCATCATCGCGCACATCGACCACGGCAAGTCGACGCTCGCCGACCGCCTGATCCAGCACTGCGGGGCGGTCGAGGCGCGCGACTTCCGAGATCAGATCCTCGACTCGATGGACATCGAGCGCGAGCGCGGGATCACCATCAAGTCGAACTCGGTGACGCTGGACTACGTTGCGCGCGACGGCCGCAGCTACCACCTCAACCTGATCGACACCCCCGGTCACGTCGACTTCTCGCACGAGGTGCGCCGCTCGCTGATGTCGTGCGAGGGAGCGCTGCTGCTGGTCGACGCGTCGCAGGGCGTCGAGGCGCAGACCGTCGCCAACCTCTACCTGGCGCTCGAGTACGATCTCGAGATCGTGCCGGTGATCAACAAGATCGACCTCCCGGCGGCCGACGTCGAGCGGGTGCGCACCGAGATCGAGGAGGACCTCGGGCTCGACTCGGACGGCGCTGTGCTGTGCTCGGCCAAGGAGGGCATCGGCATCGAGGACGTGCTGGAGTCCGTGGTCCATCGCCTGCCGCCGCCCACGGGCGACCCCGCCGCGCCGCTCAAGGCGCTCATCTTCGACGCCGAGTACGACCCGTACCGCGGCGCCGTGCTGTTGGTGCGGGTGATGGAGGGAACGCTGAGGCCCGGCCAGGAGGTGCTGCTGATGCACACGGACGCCCACTACCAGGTCGAGGAGGTGGGCCTGCTTCAGCTGCGACGGGTGCGGACGGCGGAGCTCGCCGCGGGCGCGGTCGGCTACGTCATCGCCGGGGTCAAGGCGGTGTCCGACATCGACGTCGGCGACACCATCACCGAGGCCGAGCGGCCGGCCGGCGAGCCGGTCCCCGGGTACCGACCGGCCAAGCCGGTGGTGTTCTCGTCGATCTACCCGATGAGCAACGAGGAGTACCCCGAGCTCGCCAAGGCCCTCGAGAAGCTCAAGCTCAACGACGCCGCGCTGACCTACGACAAGGACTCGTCGGCGGCGCTCGGCTTCGGATTCCGCTGCGGCTTCCTCGGGCTGCTCCACCTCGAGATCGTGCAGGAGCGGTTGCGCCGCGAGTACGACCTGTCGCTGATCCTGTCGGCGCCGTCTGTGCGCTACCGGGTCACCTTTGCCGACGGGTCGGTGCGCTGGATCGACAACCCCAGCGAGTTCCCGGAGCCGGGCTCGATCGAGCGCACCGAGGAGCCCTTCATCAAGGCGTCGGTGATGATGCCGGAGCGGTACCTGGGCCAGGTCATGGAGCTGTGCCGGGAGCGCCGGGGCGCCCAGACCAACTTCCACTACCTCGCGGTGGGCCGGGTCGAGCTCATCTCCGAGATGCCGCTGGCCGACGTGCTGTTCGACTTCAACGACCGCCTCAAGTCGGTGACCCAGGGCTACGGCTCCTTCGACTACGAGATGCTCGACTACCGCGACACCGACCTGGTCAAGGTCGACATTCTGGTCAACGGCGAGCCGGTCGACGCGCTGGCTCAGCTCGTGCATCGCGACAAGGCGCGGCCGCGCGCGCTGCACTACTGCGAGCGGCTCGCCGAGACCATCCCGCGCCAGCAGTTCAAGATCGCCATCCAGGGCGCGATCGGCGGTCAGGTCATCGCCCGCACCACCATCAACGCATTCCGCAAGGACGTCACCGCCAAGTGCTACGGCGGCGACATCACCCGCAAGCGCAAGCTGCTCGAGAAGCAGAAGAAGGGCAAGAAGCGGATGAAGATGGTGGGCAGCGTCGAGATCCCGCAGTCGGCCTTCGTGGCGGTCCTCAAGACCGACAAGGACTGAGCTCGACCCGCTTCGCGGATCGAGAGGGCAGGGCGACCATGAGTGCGGGCTTGTACATCCACGTCCCGTTCTGCGCGTCAGTCTGCCCGTACTGCGACTTCGCGGTGACGCTGGCGGGCGAGGAGCGGCGGCAGGCCTACGTCGCGGGCATCGGCCGCGAGGCGGCCCTCGCCGCCGCGGACGGCCTCAAGTTCGACACCGTCTACCTCGGCGGCGGCACCCCGTCGGCGCTGGCGGCGGACCAGCTCGGCGAGATCCTGGGCGCGGTGCGGGGCCGGCTCCAGGTCGGCGAGGACACCTGGACCTTCCTCGAGATCAACCCGGAGGATGTTTCGGCCGCGAGCGTCAGCGCCTGGCGGGAGCTTGAGGTGCGGACGGTGAGCCTCGGCGTGCAGTCCTTTGACGACGCCGCGCTCGGCTTCCTCGGCCGGCGCCACACCGCCGACGACGCGCGCCGGGCCCTCGACCGGCTGCGCGAGGGAGGATTCGCCACCGTGTCGCTCGACCTCATCTACGGCCTCCCCGGCCAGAGCGCCGACGGCTGGTGCCGCCAGCTCGAGGAGGCCGCGGCCCGGTCGGCCGACCACCTGTCCTGCTACCAGCTGACGATCCACTCCGGAACCGTGTTCGGCCGCCGGCAGGCGCGCGGCTCCCTCGGCGAGGCCGTCGAGCCGGTCCAGGCGGAGCTCTTCCTGCTCACCCACCGGGTGCTGGCCGAGCTCGGCTACGAAGGCTACGAGGTCTCCAACTTTGCCACCGCACCCCGCCACCGTTCGCGCCACAACCTCAAGTACTGGAGCCACGAGCCCTACCTCGGTCTGGGGCCCTCCGCGCACTCGTTCGTCGGCCGCCGCCGCTTCTGGAACCAACGCAGGCTGCGGGCGTGGCAGCGCGCTGTGGACGCCGGCTGCCGGCCTCTTGAGGGGTCGGAGGAGCTCGGCGACGCTGAGCTCGCCCTCGAGGCGATAATGCTCGGCCTGCGCACGGCGGACGGCGTCGACCTCGGCTCACTGCGCTCCCGGTACGGGGTCGATCTGGTCGAGCTCAACCGTCGGGCCATCGAGCGATTCTGCGACGGCGGCCACCTCGTGCTCGATTCTGGGCGCCTGCGACCGACCGTGTCGGGCATGGCAATCGCGGACACTTTGGCGCGCGAGCTGGAGGTAGGGGCCAGCGGTTAGGGGTTGGGGGTTCGCGCTCTCGCCCCTGACCGCCTCCGCCTCGGCGCTCGTTCCCGTGTCCGACGTGAGTCCGGACGCCCCAGGCCGGATGCGGGACGTCGGGCACGGGAACGGAAACGGGCACGGGCAAGAGTCGGAAGGCCGACGTGGTGACGCCGACATGCGTACACTGTACGTCGACATGACTGAGCCCAAGCGACTCATCAACCCGGAGCTCGACCGCCTGGTCCAGGAGATGAACCTGCTCGCGGAGCCGGACGAGCCCGAGGTGGGCGCGGAGGCGGTGCCGGCGCTCGCCGGGATCGACACGCCCACCCTGACGGTGGTCGCCGAGGGCGAGCCGCTCGAGCGGCTGCTCGGCGAGATGGTGCGGCGCAAGGCGAGCGACCTCCTGCTCCTGCCCGGGGCGCCGCCGGTGCTCCGGGTCGACGGCCGCCTCGGTGCCCTGGCGCAGCCGGCGGTCGACACCGAAACCGTTCGCATGCTCTTCGCGAACCACCTCGGCCCGCGCACCCGGCAGGCTCTGGCCGAGACCGGGTGCGCCGATCTGTCGCTGCGCTACGGAGAGACCGCCGACGATGACGGCGGCTGGCGGCTGCGCGTCAACCTGCAGCGGCAACGCGGCGGGCTCGCAGCGGCGGTGCGGGCGTTGCCGCGGCGCATCGCGGCGCTCGCCGAGCTCGGCCTGCCGGCGCGGCTGGCGGATCTGACCCGTGCCGCGAAGGGCCTGATCCTGATCTGCGGGCCCACCGGTTCGGGCAAGACGACCACCCTCGCCGCGCTGCTCGACTCGCTCAACCGCAGCGAGGTCCGGCACGTCATCACGATCGAGGACCCGATCGAGTACGTTCACGCGAACCGGCGCTGCATCTTCGAGCAGGTGGAGGTCGGCACCGACTCGCCGTCCTTCGCCCACGCCCTGCGGTCGGCGCTGCGGCGGGACCCGGACGTGATCCTGGTCGGCGAAATGCGTGACCTGGAGACGATCGCAACCGCAGTGACCGCCGCCGAGACCGGCCACCTGATCCTGGCCACCCTCCACTCGAGCGACGTCGGGCAGGCGGTGCACCGCATCGTCGACGTCTTTCCGGCGGCACAGCAGACGCAGATCCGCCACCAGCTCGCGCTGTCGCTCCACGCGGTGCTCTGCCAGCAGCTGGTGCCGCGCGCGGACGGTCGTGGCCGGGTCCCGGCGGTCGAGCTGCTGCTCGCGACCTACGCGGTCCGCAACACCATCCGAAACGGCGCCATCGAGCGGCTGCCCAACGAGATGCTGACCAGCCGCGGCCTCGGCATGCGGCTGCTCGAGCTGTCCCTGGCCGAGCTGGTGGCGGCCGGCACCATCACCGCCGAGGAGGCGCGTGCCCGCGCCGTCCGCCCCGACGAGCTCGCGCGCCTCTTGCGCTGAGCGCCTGTCCGCGCTGCCGGTCAGGCTGCCGGCGCCATCACTCGGGTGAGTGGGCGCGGGCGACCGCGGCGATGAGCTCGGCAGTGTGCGGGGCGACCAGCCGCCGGTCGAAGCGCTGCTCGACGAGCTGCCGCCCGGCCCGGCCGAGCGACCTGCCCCGGTCGTCCTTGGTGAGCAGGGCGCGCAGGTGGTTCTCCCATTCGACCGCGGTCGCCGCGAGGTAGCCGTTGCTGCCGGGCATCACCACCTCGCAGTTCATGGCGACCCGTGAGGCGACGCAGGGCAGGCTGGCGGCCATGTACTGGACGAGCTTGAAGGAGCACTTCCCGTTGGACCAGTCGTCGTCCGAGAGCGGCATGATGCCGATGTCGGCGGTCCGGAGCGCGTCGACCTCGCCCGCCTCCGACCACGGCACGAGCTCGATCGGCACATCCGTCCACGGCGGCGCTGCGGACGAGATGATGCGCAGCGTGAGGTCCCGGAACTCGCCCGCCAGGCGGGCGAGAGCGGAGTGGACGAGCTCGAGGTAACGCAGATTCTCCGGCATTCCGATCCACACCAGGGTGCGGCCCGGCGAGCGGCTCGGCGGGTCCTTCGGATAGCGCGTCACGTCGACCGGTGTCGGCACGACCTCGACTCGCTTTGCGTGCGGCCGCGCCCGCGCCGCCAGGGTCTCGTTGCAGGCCAGCACCAGGTCGGCGATGCCGCAGAGCGTGGCGAAGCGCCACTGCCGGAGCGGCGACTGCGGGGGGCGATGTCCGACCCTGCGGGGGCGGACAGTGTAGACCGCGTCGTCGAAGTCGTAGACGATGCTCCGGCACCATCGCCGCAGCAGACGGGCTTCGGGGGGATGGAGCTTGGTCTTGGCGAGGACAACCACCGCGGCCGCGCTCAACCGGCGCCGCTGCTCGAGCACGCGCAGCGGCACGACCCCGGACGGCAGCAGGTCGACCGAGGATCTGAAGCCGCGCGCCTCGAGCTCGGGCAGGATGGGGCGGAGCCGGTGCCGGAACGAGGGTGCGTCCGGCTTGTTGGTCAGGAAGACCACCTGCGGGGCGCCAGTCTGCTCGGGACGCACCTGCCCACCGTAGCACGAATGCTATCCTGCCGGCATGGTGGGCGAGCCTGGCGATGCTCGAGGCGTGGCAGACCAGGCCTTTGCAGTCGAGGGATACCACGGGTGGGCAGCGGCGGCCTTCGCCGGTCCCGCCGTGATCGGGGAGGTGCTCCGGCTGATCGACCCGTCGGCGGCAACTCGGACCCTGCACTGGGGCCGCAACTACCTCTACGCCGCCGAGCTCGAAAGCCCCACCGGGCCGGCGCCGGTGGTCGTCAAGCAATTCCGCAACCAGGGCTGGCGGAAGGTCCTCGAGCGCCGGCTGCGCGGCAGCAAGGCCGAGCGCAGCTGGCGCGCCGCGCTGGCAATCACGGCGGCTGGAGTGCCGACGCCGGAGCCCATCCTGCTCGTCGAGTCGGACCTCGCCGATGGCCCCTCGTTCTTCGTCACCCGCCGGATCGAGCCGGCGTTCGAGGTGCGCAACTTTTTCCGGCGCCTCGACGGACGGGAGGATGCCGCGCCCTTCCCGGAGGCCGAGACCGGTCCGTTCCTCGAGCGGCTCGGCTCGTTCTGCCGCAGCATTCACGACGCCGGCGTCTACTACCGCGACCTCTCGATGGGCAACGTGCTGGTGCAGCCGACCGCCGGCGGGCTCGCGATGCTCGTGGTCGACTGCAACCGCGCCCGGGTCGGGGTGAGGCTCGGGGTGTTCCGCCGCAGCCGCGACATCTGCCGCTTCCCGATCGTCGAGCGGGACCACCGCGAGGCCTTCCTGCGCGGCTATTGGGGAACGGCGCCGGCCCGCACCGATCCGCGGTGGTGGCTCTATACGGCGAGCGTTCGCGGCTACCTGCTCAAGCACGCCGTGAAGAACCGCCTGCGGGCGCTCTCCCTGGCGCACTTCATGCGGCGCGGCCACCACGCCCACATCCCCGCTGCGTCCGCCGGTGCGCCGGCTCGCGACAAGGCGGTGTGGGATCACCTGTCCGACCAGCCCCACCAGCACGCCGGTCGCTGGGAGAAGCTGGCGATCCGAATCGCCGACGCCCCCGAGCACCTGCGTGACGTCGCGGCGGTGACCGGCGCGCTGCCGGCCGTGTGGCGGCGGTACCACGCCCTGCGCCGTGGGCTCTACAGCAGGCCGGTCCCGTTTGGCGGCCTCGGCATCTGCCTGCGTCCGCACCCCGCCGACCCCGAGGCCCTGCTCGCCGCAGTGGAGGCGCTCGGGGTGCGCAAGCTGTTGGTGCGCCTCCACCCGTGGCAGGACGACCACGCCGACGAGGAGCGGCTGGTGAGGGAGCTTGCGGCGCGCGGCTACGAGATCAGCTTCGCGCTGCCGCAGAACCGAGCGCTGGTGCGCGATCGGGTGCGGTGGCGGGCGGCGGTGCAGGAGCTGACGGAACGCTTCGCCCCCTATGGCCGCCACTTTCAGGTTGGCCAGGCGCCGAACCGCAGCAAGTGGGGGGCGTGGACGCGCGGCGAGTACCTCGGGCTCTACCTCGACGCTGCCGAGATCCTGCGGCGGACGCCGTCGGTCGAGCTGATGGGACCGGCGGTGATCGACTTCGAGTTCTACGCGACGCTGGCGCTGGTCAACCGGCAGGTGGAGGGCCTGCGCTACGACATTCTGTCGAGCCTCCTTTACGTCGACCGGCGCGGCGCGCCGGAGAACCCGCAGCTCGGCCTCGACACCGTCGACAAGGTCGTGCTCCTGCGGGCGATCGCCGAGGTCGGGCGGGCATCGTCCGAGCGCTGCTGGATCACCGAGATGAACTGGCCGCTGCGGGAGGGGCCGCACTCCCCGGCTGGCAGGTCGGTGTCGGTGGACGAGGACAGCCAGGCGAGCTTCCTCGTGCGCTATGACCTGCTCGCCCTCGGCACCGGGCTCGTGGAGCGGGTCTACTGGTGGCAGCTGGTGGCGCGCGGCTACGGTCTGATGGTCGCCGGCAGCGACGGGTCGCTCGCCGCGCGGCCGAGCTACCGCGCCCTGCGCGAGCTCAACCGCCGGCTCGACGGCGCAACCTTCCACGGGCCGCTGCCGGCGCCCGCGCGCGCGTACCTCTACCGGTTCACCAAGGGCGGCGGCGAGCTCGTCGTGGGCTGGGCGCTTGACGGCCGGGTCGAGGCCGATCTGGCGCAGCGGCCGCGCGCCGCGTACGACCGCGATGGCAACCCCATGCCGACACCGCCGCCCGGCCGGCGCGTCACCCTGTCACCATCGCCGGTCTACTTCGAGCTCGGCGGCTGAGGGCAGGCGCCTGCCCGCGGGCCCGTATCCGGTGCCGGCCGGGCCTTCCGCAGGGTCGGGCGCGGCGCGGCTGGCCGAGTCCCTGGGTGACCGGGGCGGGAGAGGGGGTCTACTCTGGGCGCGCGACCGGCCATACAATTCCATGGCAGGGGAGCATCGACTGGAGGTTCACATGACCGCCGTATTCTCAGCGAGCGACATCGTCCAGTTTGCCGTCCGGATCGAGGAGAACGGTGCGGAGTTCTACCGCAAGACCGCAAAGATCTCCGATGACAGGGACGCCACGGCCCTGTTCAGCCGGTTGGCCGCGGACGAGGACAGACATCGGCGGACCTTCCAGACGATGCTGGCGGAGATCGAGGCGGTCCACGCGCCACCGGAGTCCTTCCCCGGCGAGTACGAGGCGTACCTGCACAGCTACGTCGACAACAACGTCGTCTTCAACAAGGCAGCCCTGGACAGGGAGCTGGAGGCCGTGAACGACACCAGCAGCGCCCTCGAGTTCGCGATCCGCCGGGAGGTCGACTCCATCGCCTTCTACAACGAGGTCAAGCCGATCATTCCGGAGCGCCAGCAGTCGATCGTGGACACGATCATCGCCGAGGAGCGGAGCCACTTCACGACCCTGTGCGACCTCAAGAAACAGCTCAAGAAGTAGGGCTCTTTGACACGACAATGTGAGCGAGTCAATAAACCGCACGATGGATGTCGCGCAATCGACTGACATCACATTTTGCGCGCTCATGTTTGTCTGGATATGTGCTTGGATAGTGAAGGTTCATCTTGACGCTCCACATTCCTGGTTGGTACTTCATGGGAACCTTGACGGAGAATCTCACACGCCCGATCGGCGGCGCGCTCTCGATCTTCCTGCTGGGACTGGCGTTCGGCTACGCAACCCACCGAGGCCGTTCGGTAGTTGCGGGGATGGTGGCGCATTCTCTGAACAACTTAGCGTGAGCGTCTCGGCGAGACGGCGACGGGGAAGGTGGTGTCGCGGGGCGGAAGCTCGTCAGTCGGGAGAGGTGTCTGCGGCGAGCTCGGCGAGGACCTGGCGGGCGATCTCGGGCACCGCGGCGGAAACCGCCGGCGACAGCTCGAGGCCGAGCACGGAGGGGAGAGAGATCGAGACCGCGAACAGGGTGACGTGAGGGGGGTCGCCGAGCAGGTGGAAGGCATCGAGGAGGTCCTTGAGTCCGATGTCGTGGGCAGTCAGCGACCGGGGGTAGTCGCGCGAGAAGCGGGGCTCGAGGCGGCGAACCGTGCCCGGAGGTTCGCCGTCGGCAGTGGCGTCGACCAGGATGATCCGGCGGGCTTCGCGCATCGGCCCGAGGAGGGTGAAGCTGCCAGTGCCGCCGTCCAGGTACTCCACCCCCTCGGTTGCAGGTAGCCCCCCGAGGTACTCGATCACCGCGACGCCGACTCCCTCATCCCCCATCAGCGTGTTGCCGATGCCGAGGACCAGGGTTCGGCGGCCGGGATTCTCTGCCATGTGCGTCAGCCGCTACCTCGCAGGGGCTGGCAAGGGCGGGGCCCCGCGACAGAGCGCCGGGGGACCCCGCCCTGAACTCTCAGAGATGGTCGTCGCGCTCGAACTTCCAGCCGCCGACCATCGACGAGGTGGTGCCGCGCCCCTCGACGTAGTCGTGATAGAAGACGAGGTAGACGTGGATGAAGGCGAAGACGATGAAAAACCACATCATGGCGTGGTGCCACTGGCGGACGGCGAAGTCACCGTTCATGAGCGGCAGGATCCAGCTGAAGAGCTGGGGGAAGAACGAGCTGCTCATCGCGGAGTAGAGGGCGAAGCCGGTCAGGGCCTGAAACAGGAAGACCAGGAAGGAGAGGAAGTAGATCATCCCGGCGAGAGCGTTGTGGCCGATCGAGATCTTGCCCTTGATGTCGGTCTGCAGGATGTCGACCTTGAGGACCTCCTTGATCTCGGCCCAGTGTGCGCGCGAGAAGGGGATGAAGGTGCTCCAGCGCGAGTAGCGGTTGCCGACGAAACCCCAGTAGCAGCGCACCAGGAAGTTGAAGAAGTAGACGAACGCGGCGACGAAGTGGACGAAACGTACGGTGCCGAACACGTACTGCTGGTAGGCCTCGTGCGAGTAGAAGAGCCCCAGCGGTTTGGCGATCAGGTAGCCGGTCACGATCAGGATCAGCACGCAGATGCCATTGATCCAGTGGTAGATGCGCACCGGCATCTCCCACACGTAGATGCGGCGGTAGGGCGGCGACAGCGTCGTGGCCATCGTTCGCCTCCTCAATAGAACCGAAGCTGGTGGACCTGGCGGCCGTCAGGGTCGTAGAGATGGACCGCACAGGCGATGCACGGGTCGAAAGAGTGAATGGTGCGCAGGATCTCGAGCGGCTGCTCGGGATTGGCGACCGGCGTTCCGAGCAGTGCCTCCTCATAGGAGGAGCGCTGTCCTTTGGGGTCTCGGGGAGAGGCGTTCCAGGTGCTCGGCACCACCAGCTGATAGTTGTCGATCTGACCGTTCTTGATCTTGATCCAGTGCGCGAGCGCGCCGCGTGGGGCCTCGCTGAGCCCGACCCCTTGCGCTTCGGCCGGCCAGGTCGACGGATCCCACAGCTCGGCGGCGAAGGTCCTGGTGGCGCCGACCTTGATGTTCGCGATAAGATCGTCGTAGAAGCCCTGCATCCAGTGGACGACCAGCCGGGTCTCGAGGCCGCGGGCGGCGGTCCGGCCGAGGGTCGAGAAGAGCGCGGTCACCGGCACGCCGAGCCGACCGAGCGCCTCGTTGACCACGTCCTGGATCTCGGTGCTGCCCGCGGCGTAGCCGACCAGCAGGCGGGCGAGCGGTCCGACCTCCATCGGGTGCTCGCGCCAGCGCGGGGTCTTGAGCCACGAGTACTTGCCGTCGACGTTGAGCTGCTCGAAGGGCGGCTGGGGCCCGGTGAAGTTGAACTCGGTCTCGCCGTCGAAGGGGTGGAGGCCGACCTGGTCGCCGCCCGAGTAGGCGTACCACGAGTGGGCGATGTACTCCTTGATCTCCTGAGCGTCGCGCCCGTTGACCTCGTGCACCTCGGACAGGTTGCGGCCGAGGATGGCGCCGCGCGGGAACTTGAAGGACGCCGGGTCGTTGTAGCTTCGGGTGGGCAGGTCGCCGTAGGCCAGGTAGTTGGAGAGTCCGCCGCCGACCGCCGCCCAGTCGGTGTAGAAACCGGCCACCGCGAGCAGGTCGGGGATGTAGACCTGCTCGACGAAGTCGATCGCCTCGGAGATCAGCCGCGCGACCAGGGCCAGCCGCTCGGTGTTGATGGCGTTGACCTCGTCGGTGTTGATGGAGCAGGGCGCGCCGCCGACCAGGTAGTTGGGGTGCGGGTT
>PQAJ01000139.1 GCA_003105185.1 Holophagae bacterium | reverse complement strand
CAAACCGCCCACCGGCCTGTGCCGCCAGCCGCTCCCGGCGCCGGGTTCACAGCCTGCCACTCTTCCAGGCTGCCTTGTGGGGTAGCCATCTTGGCTGCCGCAGGCAGGATGCCTGCGCTACAAGGCAGGCGGGATGCCTGCACCACAAGGCATCCGGAAGCGCGCGCGGAAGGGGGGAGAACTACTCCCTCCAGATGTAGAGCTGCAACGAGATCCACTCCAGGGGATCGTAGTCGCCGGGACGGGTGTTGTTGTACTCCTCGCCCTCGAAGGTCCGGATGTCGAAGTCGATGGCGGCGGTGGAGCCGGGTGTCGCCAGGTCGGTGATGTCGATGGTGTCGCCGATCACGATCGCGCCCGGGCACCAGCCGTTGCGGTCGTAGGTCCAGGTCCCCTGCTGGCCGCGCACCGGGTTGTGCTCGCAGTCGGTGCGCCACGGCACCACTGAGCGGCGCTCGCCGTCGACGTAGAGATCCTGGCGCAGGATGCAGAACTCGGCGCAGTTGTCGCTGTTGCCGAAGCTGTGGCCGGTGGTGGTCAGCCGCGCCTCCACCCGAGTCGCGTCAGCCGGGATCGTCACCTCCACCGGGTCGATCTGCGAGTCGACGTTGTGCTCGGGATCGAGATAACCGAGGGTGATGTTGCGGCGGCCCCAGATGTTGACCACCTCGTCGGCGCCGCGCGCATCGCCSGGGTARAACACGAAGTCGAAGGTGATCGCCCAGCCGTCGCCGTCGGGGTGGCCGGGKCCGACCCAGGTGTCGATCCACGARACCAGGGTCTGGCGTCCGACCAGCAGCGGCGCCAGCGGCGTGACGTCCACGTACTGGCACATGCCGACCCGGTAGGGCGTGATGTGGCGCATGATCTCGAGGTACTGCCACTGCTCCGGCGGGTCATCCGGGTTGAGCACCAGCTGCAGGCTGCCGGTGCGGTCCCAGGCGTCGCACAGCCCGCTGTCCGGGCACTCGAGGAGGAGGCGCAGCCCGATCTGGTTCCAGCTCGAGGCCTGCGGGAACTGCACCTCCTGGACGATCGAGCGGTGGTCCTCGGCGCCGAACCAGTGCCAGGCGCGGTCGAAGGCCCGCACCACGGTGGCGTCGTCCGGGATCGGCTCGTCCGGGCAGCGGTACCACGGCTCGTCGCGGTAGAAGTCGTACCAGTCGCCCTGCTCCGGGGACGGCTGGTAGCGCGGCACGCCCTCGATGAAGGTCGGGTCGCCGCTCGCCCGGTCGACCCGCGAGCCATAGGCCAGGAAGCTCGGCTCCCACGAGTCGCTGGGGTGGGTGTAGAGGTTCTCGGTGGCGGCAATCGAGACCCGGCCCGTGTAGCCGCCGCCGGTCAGCCCGAGCTCGCCGAGCACCTCGTCGATCTGAACGTGCGACCACGGCTCGAGGGTCGCACTGAGGGTCCCGGCAATCGTCCCGGCGGCGTCGAAGATCTCGATCGAGAAGGTCGAGCGCTGGTTGAGCGAGACGTTGACCAGGCCGAGGTTGGTGCGGAAGCCGTCGCTCGACTCGAGGCCGGGGACCAGCACCGGGACCGAGGAGTCGGCGCGCGAGAAGCCGGGGATGCCCTGGCCCATGGTGCCCGCGCCCTGAAGGGTCGGCGTCCAGGTCCGCGAGCCGACGAAGATGTCGCTCGTCCCCGCCGAGCCGGCGAGCGACTCGACGACCAGGGCCGCGACCTCGTGCTCCGGGAAGTGCTCGCCGAGCACGTCGGACACCGACAGCGTCTGGCCCTGGCGGATCGACAGGATCGCCCGCTCGGGCGGCGCCTCGCCGATCCCCTGGCCGCCGGTCGGGATCAGGCGGACGAAGACGATCGCGGTCGGGTTGGGCCCCGGGTAGTGGATCGTGACGTCGGACGTCCAGACCGTGCCGCCGGCGCCCGGGGTGCTGGCCACCGCCGGCAGGACGCGGTGGCGCGGCAGGCCCCAGCGCTCGACCGCGGTCTCGGCCTCGACGTAGGCTGGGTCGTTGCTCGAGTTGTCGACCCGCGACGCGTAGGCCGCAAAGTCGACCTGCGGCGGCGTCGGCGGGCCGTCCGCCGCCTTGGGCGCGATCTCCTGCCAGGCGGCCAGCGACACCTTCGCGGTGTAGCCGCCGCCGGTCAGGCCGAGGCTGCGCAGGATGTCGTTGCGCTGGAAGTGGGCGCGCGGCTGCAGGGTGTACCAGACAATCCCGGCTGGCGCCCCGGCGGCATCCAGGATCTCGACCTGGAAGGTTTCGATGTAGTCGAAGGTCGGGTTGACGAGGCCGAGGTTGGTGCGGAAGGCGTCCGAGGACTCAAGGCCGACCAGCACCTTCTCCTCGTCGACGAGGTCGCCGCCGCGCCACGGGATGCCGCCGATGCCCTGGCCGAGGGTTCCGATGCCGTCGGGCGCTGGCGTCCAGGTCCGCGACGCCGCCACCAGCTCCACCTCCTGGCTGGGGTTGTGCCCGATCACCACCAGCGCGCCGGTGGGGTGGTCGGGAAAGTAGGTCCCGAGGACGTCCTCGACGATCACGGTCTGGTTGGGATCGAGGAGCTCCGGCAAGGTCACCGACTGCGGATCRTCCAGCCCGCCCGCGAAGCCGGAGGGGATCAGCTCGATCACCACCTCGGCCGGCGCCGCCGACGGGTTGTGGATCACCAGGTCGGTGCGCCAGTGCGATCCGGCCACGCCATCGGTGCTGGCGGCCGCCGGGATCAGCAGCCGCGGCGAGGACGCCGGCGCGGCCCAGCCCGCGGCCGCGAGGGTGAGAGCGAGCAGGGTCGTCGCGAGTGACTTCATCGTGAGCCTCCCGGTCGCCCGCCGAGCGGCGGCGCCATGATGCTACCAGAGGCCATCTGTGCTCCGGCGTTTCCCCTTTCGACTCCGCGCCCGCCCACCCGGGCGCATCTGCTCCCGCTTGCCACGGCAAAGCCGGGTTCCCGTTCCCCCGCGGTGCCAGGCACCGAACTCCGTATCTACCGCGACTCTAGCGCTGGGGCGGAAATCGGTGGGGCGGAAATCGGTGCCAGGCACCGAACTCCGTATCAGGCACCGAATTCCCGGACTCCGCATCCCGCGACCCACGCATCGGTCCTATCCGCCCGCCCACCTCCGCTCTCGTCACGGCGCAGTCCGCAGGACGACTCGTCACGGCGGAGCTGCAAGCGAAGTCGGAAGCCGCAGGACGAAGCCGGATCC
>PQAJ01000138.1 GCA_003105185.1 Holophagae bacterium | reverse complement strand
CCGAAAGGGCAACACAACCGTCGGCTGCGACGCGGAAGCGGCCTGCGCGGCGGCCGGTAACTCAGCTTGAGTACTGCCGGTGGAGAGCGCGAGCCTCGGAGAGCAGCTCGCGCGCGGCCTCGAGTGTTTCCGACTCTGGCACCACACGGCCTGGGGTAGTTGCCGGCTGGTGCAGGGCGTCGGCATCGCCGATGCCGGCGTCGCGCTGCTTCTTGAGGCGCTCGAGGATCAGATCGCGGATCGCCGGCGCGCCGTCGACGCCCCGGAAGTAGCCGATGTGGCCGCTGTCCTCCTCGCGGTGTCGCTCGCGCGGATGGGCGCTGCCCCCGCCGCCGCCGGCGGAGCGGACCCGGACGTCGGCAATGCCGAACAGGCGCTCGAGCGGGCCCTGGTGGATCGCCACCTCCTGGACGTTCGCGAAGGTCATGGTCATCTCGCTCACCTTCCAGACGCCCTCGCGGATGCGCAGGCTGCGGTCCGTGACGATGTACCAGCGCAGCTCCCAGTCGAGGATGATCGGGAGCAGGGTCAGCGGCAGCTGGATGACGAAGGCGATGAGGCCGAACGCCTCGATCCACTCGAAGACCGTGAGTGCGATCGGTGCGAGCGCGCGGAAGGGCAGCTGACGGACGGCGAGCTCCGCCCCGAACCCGGCAAGATCGAAGACCGCGAGTGCAAAGATCAGGCCGGTCAGGGTCGCGGCCTGGGCGGCACCCCAGCTCAGGAGCTTGAGCTGGAGGTAGCGTCGGGAGGCGCGGAAGACGCGCGCGCTGCCTGCCGAGCCGGCCGGCAGGGTGGGTTCCGGGGGGACGGCCAGCACCTGGAGCATCAACGCCTTGGTGCGTTCAAGCATCGTCACGCCCCGCGTCACGGTGCCGGAGCGCGAGGCGCAGCTCGCGCAGCTCGGCCGCCACCTCGCGCAAGATCGCGGGCAGCTCGTCGGCGGCCCCGGCCGGCACCGCGGTGGCCTGCGCGTGCGGCAGGGCGTGACCATGGTCGCGGGCGCCGCGCATCCGGGTGTAGAGGTAGTCCCGGATCGCCTCGAACTCGAGCAATCCTTCGAGGGTCATCTCCGCGGTCGAGCTGCCACTGGCGGTCTGCACCTCGACGCGGGCCAGGCCGAGCCAGCGCTCGACCACGTTCGACCTGAGGTGGATGTCCTGGATGCGGGCGTAGGTCAGGTTGACCTCGCGCCGGAACAGGATGCCCCAGCGCATCGAGATGCCCTCGGCGTCAAAGCGGTAGCGCAGGGTGTGGTAGCGGAAGTAGAGAGGGATGAGGGGGATGAAGAAGAACGGTCCGAGGACGAGCGAGGACAGGCCGTAGTACGTGAGCAGCCGCGGGGAGGGCCGTTCGATGGCAAAGATCGCGCCTTCGTCAAGCGGGAGTTCGTTGGCCATGGCGGGAGTTTAACCCAGCCGGTTGGCGACGGCGCTCGACGCGATGACCGGCGGATGGGTGTTGCCTGCCTCAGGCGGTCGCGAACGCGGCGCGGGCCGCCTCGAGCGCCACGCCGGTCGCGATCGGCGCTCCCTCGCTCTCGAGGATGGCCTCGAGCGCGCCGACGCAACGCAGCACGTTGGTCAGGTTGCAGCTGTGCCCCATGAGGCCGATCCGCCAGACCTTGCCGGCGAGCTCGCCGAGGCCAGCACCGATCTCGAGGTTGTACTCCTCGAGCAACCGTCCCCGGACCTTCGCGTCGTCGACGCCGGCCGGGATCGAGACCGAGTTGAGGTGGGGGAGCCGCTCCGCCTCCGGGACCACGAAGGCGAGGCCGAGCGCCTCGAGTCCGGCCTTGAGCGCGAGGTGGTGACGGCGATGGCGGGCCCAGGCGTTCTCGAGGCCCTCCTCGCGCAGGATGAGAAGGGCCTCGTGCAGGCCGTAGAGCGCATTGACCGGCGCGGTGTGGTGGTACGACCGGCGCTGGGCGGACCCCCAGTAGCCCATGATCAGGGTCATGTCCGAAAACCAGCTCTGGACGGGCGTGCTTCGCCCGGTGATCACCTTGACCGCGGCCTCGCCGAAGGTCACGGGTGAGAGCCCGGGCGGGCAGGACAGGCACTTCTGGCTCCCGGAGTAGACCGCGTCGAGGCCCCACTCGTCGACCTTGAGCGGGATGCCGCCGAGCGCGGTGACGCAGTCGGCGATCACCAGGCAGCCGTGGCGGTGGGCGATCGACGCGAGCAGCTGGGCGTCGGAGCGGGCGCCGGTCGAGGTCTCGGCGTGGACGAAGGCCACCAGCTTCGCTTGCGGGTGCTCCTCGAGCGCGCGCTCGAGCTTCTCCGGGTCGACGGCACGACCCCACGGGTCGTCGACCACGACCGGGGTGGCGCCGCAGCGTACGACGTTCTCGCGCATCCGGCCGCCGAACACGCCGTTGCGGCAAACGATGACGGTGTCCCCGGGCTGGACCAGGTTGACGAAGCAGGCCTCCATGCCGACAGTGCCGGGGCCCGAGACCGGCATGGTGAGCGGGTTGGCGGTCTGGAAGGCGACCTGCAGGAGCTCCTTGACGGAGTCCATGAAGGCCACGAACACGGGGTCGAGGTGGCCGATCGTCGGCCGCGCCATGGCCTGGAGCACGCGCGGCGAGACGTCGGAGGGACCCGGACCCATCAGGGTCCGCTGCGGCGGGTGGAAGGAGCTGGTCATCGAGTCCTCCTCCGGGAAGAACGGGGAGCGATCAGCGCTCGATCTCGCGTGTCGATTGTGCCATCGCCTACCTCGTGCTTCGCTTCCCGAAGCGGGCGCGGGCGCGGAAACGGAAGCGGCCTGATCGCGGCTCAGCGCGCTCCGTGAATTCCTAGTCCACGAGCTTCGGCCGCTTGGACAGGTGCTCGACCTCGGCGCCGCCGACGTGGTGCACCTCGGCCTCGGTGAAGTCGGGCGTCTTCTCGTCGAACTGCGCCTCCTCAGTCGATCCCTTGAGCGCGGTGACCGCGGTCTGGCCGGAGGTGATCACCTGGGTGACGTCGTCGAAGTACCCCGCGCCGACGAAGCTCTGGTGCTTGATCGCCCGGTAGCCGTGGCTCGCCTCGAGCTCGAACTCGCGGTTCTGGAGCGCGGCATAGGCGGTCATGCCCTGATCGCGATAGGCGTGGGCGAGCTCGAAGGTCACGGTGTTGATCGAGTGGAAGCCGGCGAGAGTGATGAACTGGAACTTGTAGCCCATCGCCCCGAGCTCGCGCTGGAACGACGCGATGGTGGCGTCGTCGAGATGGCGGCGCCAGTTGAACGACGGCGAGCAGTTGTAGGCGAGCAGCTTGCCCGGGTATTGGCGGCGGATCGCCTCGGCGAAGGTGCGCGCCTCGCCGAGGTCGGGATGGGAGGTCTCACACCAGATCATGTCGCAGTACGGCGCGTAGGCGAGGCCGCGCGCGATCGCCGGCTCGAGGCCTGAGGAGACGTAGAAGAAGCCTTCGGGGGAACGCTCGCCGGTGACGAAGCGGCGGTCCGTCTCGTCGACGTCGGAGGTGAGCAGGTTGGCAGAGTCGGCGTCGGTGCGGGCGATGACCAGGGTGGGCACACCCATCACGTCGGCCGCGAGGCGCGCCGCGACCAGCTTCTTGACCATCTCGTCGGTGGGCACGAGCACCTTGCCGCCCATGTGGCCGCACTTCTTGAACGAGGACAGCTGGTCCTCGTAGTGGACCCCGGCGACGCCGGCCTCGATCATCGCCTTGGTCAGCTCGTAGAGGTTGAGCAGGCCCCCGAAGCCAGCCTCGCCGTCGGCGACGATCGGCGCGTACCAGTAGGGCATGGTGTGCGAGCGCCCCTCGTGATGGGTGATCTGGTCGACCCGCGTGAGGGCGTTGTTGATACGGCGGATCAGGGTCGGCACGCTGTCGGCCGGGTAGAGGCTCTGATCGGGGTAGGTCTGGAGGGCGTTGTTCATGTCCCCGGCGACCTGCCAGCCGGACACGTAGATCGCCTTGAGTCCCGCCTGAACCATCTGTACCGCCTGATTGCCGGTCAGCGCGCCGAAGGTGCGGATGAAGGGCTCGGTCTGGAGGAGGTGCCACAGGCGCTCGGCGCCGCGGCGTGCGAGGGTGTGCTCGGGAAGCAGCGTTCCGCGCAGGCGAACGACATCGGCGGCGCTGTATGGGCGCTCGATGCCCGCCCACCTGCGGTCGGTCCTCCACTCCCGCTCGAGCTGCTCAATCGCCTGTCGATCGTGATCGCCGGTCCAGTTCATGGTTTCCATCGTTCATCCTCCAGCCGCTGTGATCAGTCGAGATGGTCGTAGGCCACCAGGGTCAGGAACTCCGCGAGCTCATCTGACGTCGCCAGGCGCTCGAACATCCGGCTCGCGAGCTCGAAGTTGCCGCCGTCGTACCGCGCCTGCCCGATCAGGCCGCGGATCTTGGCCAGCTCCTCCGGAATCAGAGATCGCACCAGATCGGCAGTCACCGCGCGGCCGTCGTCGAGGATGCCGCCGGGATGACGGATCCACTGCCAGACCTGGGTGCGCGAGATCTCCGAGGTCGCGGCGTCCTCCATCAGGTCGTAGATGGGGACACAGCCGTTGCCGCCGAGCCACGCCTCGAGGTACTGGATGCCGACGTCGATATTGAGCCTGAGGCCATGCTCGGTGATGGTGCCGGCGGGAACGGTCAACAGGTCGTCGCGGGTGACGACGAGGTCGTCGAGGGCGCGGTGGATCTGGTTGGAGGTCGGCATGTTGGCGTCGAAGACCTCGGTGGCGAGGGGCACCAGCCCGGGGTGCGCGACCCAGGTTCCGTCGTGGCCGTCCCGCGACTCGCGCTCCTTGTCGGCCCGCACCTTGGCGATTGCGGCCTCGTTGGCCGCGGGGTCGTTCTTGATCGGGATCTGCGCCGCCATACCGCCCATCGACGGGGCGTGGCGGCGGTGACAGGTGCGAATCGCGAGCTTGGAGTAGGAGTGCATGAAGTGGGTGGACATGGTGACCTGCGCCCGATCGGGCAGGACGCACTCTGGGTGCGCGCGGTGGCGCTTGATGAAGCTGAAGATGTAGTCCCATCGCCCGCAGTTGAGGCCGGCCGAATGCTGGCGCAGCTCGTAGAGGATCTCGTCCATCTCGAACACCGCGGGGATGGTCTCGATCAGCACCGTGGCGCGGATCGTGCCCGACGGGATCCCGCACAGCTCCTGTCCCCGGAGAAAAACGTCGTTCCACAACCGGGCCTCGAGGTGGCTCTCGAGCTTGGGCAGGTAGAAGTAAGGGCCGGTGCCGAGGGCGGCCAGGGTGCGGGCGTTGTGGTGGAGGTAAAGGGCGAAGTCGAACAGCGAGGCCGACACCGGAGCGCCGTCAACCAGGAGGTGCTTCTCGACCAGGTGCCAGCCGCGCGGCCGGACCATGAGCACCGCCACCCTCCCGTCGAGCTGGTAGACCTTGCCCGCCTGCTCGTGGCGGATGGTGCGGCGCACCGCGTCGCGCAGGTTGAGCTGGCCGCGGACGCAGTTTGACCAGGTCGGGGAGTTCGCGTCCTCGAAGTCAGCCATGAACACCCGCGCTCCGGAGTTGAGCGCGTTGATCACCATTTTGCGCTCGGGCGGACCGGTGATCTCGACCCGGCGATCCTCGAGGTCATGGGGCAGGGGAGCGATGGTCCAATCGGCGTCGCGGATCGCCCGGGTGGAGTCGAGGAAGTCGAGCCGCGCGCCTGCGTCGAGCTCGCGCTGGCGCTCGACTCGCCGCGCCAGCAGGGCTTCGCGGCGGCCGCCGAACTCGCGCTGCAGGGTTTGCACCATGGCGAGCGCGTCGGAGGTCAGGATCTGCTTGAAGCCGTCCTCGGCTGCACCCAGAACGGCCACGCCGTCAGGAAGCGTGAGTTGTGTCATCGGTACCTCGGATGCCGCAGCGTGGCGTCGTGCGGCAGTCCATACCACCCCGTGAAGCCCCACATTCGCAGGAACTTGGGAGTCTTCCACGAGTGATTCCTGTCATGCACGGCGGGGAGGGTAGCACAGAATGCCGCGAAGCGTCATCCGACCTGCGCGCGTCGCGCCAGCACCGGGCCGCCCGGGCGGAGTCGGGGAGGGCGGCGACTCGTGGGGCGAAGCGGCCTCCAGGGGCGGGTCGTGGCGCCGCGCTCGCACCGGGTTCCGCGAGGTCGCTACAATGCAGCGGCGGAAGGGAGTCAACATGAGAATCGCGCGTTGGGTAGCGGCGGCAGTGCTCGCGGTGAGCTGGGTCCTCGGGTCGGCGGCAGAGGCGGCAGAGCTGCCGACGCCAGCAGCGGCGTTCGGCTTCACGCCGGGAACGGACCGCAAGCTGGTCGACTACGGCCAGCTCATTGACTACCTCACGTCGGTCGCAGAGGCGTCGCCGCGCTTCGAGCTGCGCGAGATCGGGATCAGCGAGCTGGGCCGCCCGCTCTACGTCGGGCTGCTGTCGTCCGAGGCCAATCTGGCGCGCCTCGATGAGCTGCGCGAGATCAACCGGCGCCTCGCGCTGGATCCCGCGATCCCGGACGCGGAGCGCGAGCGGCTGGTCGAGGAGGGGCGGGTCTTCGTGCTCGCGACCATGTCGATGCACGCCTCCGAGGTCGGGCCGGCGCAGGCGCTGCCGCTGCTCGTCCACGAATTGGTGACGAGCGACGACCCGGCGGTGCTCGAGCAGCTCGACCGGGTGGTGCTGATGGTGGTGCCGACCCACAACCCCGACGGGATGGACATGGTCGTGGAGTACTACCGCTCATCGCTGAGCACGCCGTACGAGGGCGGTCCGCTGCCCGGCGTCTACAACCGCTACTCGGGGCACGACAACAACCGCGATTACGTCAACCTCACCCAGTCGGAGTCGCGCGCGGTCTGCCGCCTCTACACCAACGAGTGGTATCCGCAGGTGCTCGTCGACAAGCACCAGATGGGCAGCAACGGGCCCCGCATGTACGTGCCGAACGTCCACGATCCGATCGCCGAGAACATCGACGAGGGGCTCTGGACGTGGTCCGGCGTGTTCGGCTCCAGCCTGGCCAACGACATGGCCACGGACGGCTTGCGCGGCGTCGCGACGCACTGGTTGTTCGACAACTACTGGCCGGGCTCCACCGAGACCGCGCTGTGGAAGAACGTGATCGCCTTCCTCACCGAGGCAGCGAGCTGCCGCGTGGCAACCCCGGTCTTCGTCGAGCCGAGCGAGCTCGAGACCTACGGCAAGGGGCTGTCCGAGTACGCCAAGAGCATCAACATGCCGGACCCGTGGCCGGGCGGCTGGTGGCGGCTTTCTGACATCGTCGGCTACGAGCTGTCGACCATGCGGTCGATCCTCAAGACCGCCGCCCGCAACCGGTCCGAAATCCTCCGCTTCCGCAACGAGCTCTGCCGGTCCGAGGTCGCGAAGGGCCGCACCCAGGCGCCGGCCTACTTCCTGCTGCCGCGGCGCCAGCACGATCCGGGGGCGCTCGCGGAGCTGGTCGGCCTGCTCCAAGCGCACGGCATCGAGCTGTCGCAGGCCACCGCGCGGGTGGAGCTCGAGGGCCGGGTCGTCGAGGCGGGGGACGTGGTCGTGCCGCTCGCCCAGCCCTACCGGGCCTTCATCAAGGAGGTGCTCGAGCGGCAGCGGTACCCGGTTCGCCGCTATACGCCCGACGGCGAGGTGATCCGTCCGTACGACGTGACGAGCTGGTCGCTGCCGCTGCACCGCGGCCTGGCCTGCCACGAGATCGCCGCGCGCTCCGCGGACCTCGAGTCGCGACTGGCGCCGGTCGACGTCGCGTCGCTCCGCTCGGGAGTCGAGCTGCCGGTCGATGCCTGGGGTGTGGCCCTGGCGGCCGCCGCCAACGCGAGCTATCGGGCGGCGTTCGCCGCGCTGGCCAACGGCGTGATGGTGGAGCGCACCCTCGAGCGCACGATCGTGAATGGCAGCGAGCTCGCCCCCGGCAGCTTCGTCCTGCGCGGGAGCCCCGAGCGCTTGGCCGCGGCCGCCGCGACTCCCGGTGCGGTCGCGCTGACAGCGGCCCCGGGGGTCCCCACGACGGTCCTCGCGCCGCGCCGCATCGGTCTGGTCGAGACCTACTTCCACGACATGGACGCGGGCTGGACGCGCTACCTGTTCGACGACTTCGGTGTCGGCTACCGGTTGCTCCATCCCGCCGACTTCGAGTCCACCGACCTGGCCTCCTCGTTCGACGTGCTGGTGTTCCCGGACGTCGGCGTGGACATCCTCACCAAGGGCAAGCGCAAGACGGATGACGACGACTACCGGCCGACCGAGTACCCGCCGCAGTACACCAAGCCGATCTCGGAAAAGGGCCTGGCCAGGCTGCGCGCGTTCCTGGCGGGCGGCGGTTTGGTGGTGTCCTGGCAGTCGTCGACCGAGCTGTTCCTGGAGGGTCTGGGCGGCAAGGAGGAGAGCGAGGAGCTGCCGCCACTGGCCGCGCGGGATGTGGCCGCGGACCTCGAGAAGCGAGGGCTGTACGTGCCGGGGTCGCTGCTGCGGGCGCGGCTGCTCGCCGACCACCCGCTGACCTGGGGGATGCCGGCCGAGGTCGGGGTGTTCTCCGAGGGAAGCCCGGTGTTCGCGACCTCGATTCCGAGGGCGGACGCCGATCGCCGGGTGATCGCGACCCATCCCGACGACGACATCCTGATCAGTGGCTACGTCGAAGGTGAGAAGCTGCTGGCCGGCAAGCCGGTCATGGTGTGGCTGCGGAGCGGCTCCGGCCAGCTCGTGCTGTTCGGGTTCAGCCCGCACCACCGGGGATCGATGAGCGGGACGTACAAGCTGCTGTTCAACGCGCTCCTGCTGCCCGAGCCGGCGCCGTGAGCGACGGACAGGCGGGGCTGGCGGAGCTCCTGCGAGGGGCGCAGCGCGTCCTCTTCTTCACCGGCGCCGGGATCTCCACCGGCAGCGGGATCGCAGACTACCGCGGCCCCGACGGCCTGTGGAAGACCCGCCGGCCCGTGGAGTTCCGGGAGTTCATGGAGAGCGCCGCGGCGCGGGTCGAGTACTGGGACCAGAAGCTCGAGGTGTGGCCCCAGATCCGCGACGCGAGTCCGAACCCCACGCACCTCGCCATCGTCCGCTTCGAGCGGGCCGGGCGGGTGGCGGCGGTGGTGACCCAGAACATCGACGGGCTCCACCGCAAGGCCGGCACCAGCGCCGAGCTGCTGGTCGAGCTGCACGGCTCGAACCTCGAGGTCGAGTGCATGGCCTGCCACGCCACCTCCGACCCGGAGGTGCACTTCGCCGCCTTCGCCTCGTCGCGCGAGCCGCCGCGGTGCAGCGCGTGCGGCGGCCCGCTCAAGCCCGCGACCATCAGCTTCGGCCAGAGCCTGCGCGAGCGCGACCTCTCCCGCGCCGTCGCCGCGGCCAGGCACACCGATCTGGTGGTGGCCCTCGGGTCGTCGCTGTCGGTTCACCCCGCCGCCTCGATCCCGCTGCTGGCGGTGGAGCGGGGCGTCCCCTACGTGGTGGTCAACCGCGGCCGGACCGAGCACGACGACCTGGCCGGGCTGACGCTCAGGATCGACGGCGACACCTCGGAGGTGCTCCCGCCTGCGGTCGACGCGGCGCTGGCGCCGCCGCCGTCGCGCCCGACCTGACGCGTCCAGGGTCGAATCAGCTAGTCGACCGGGAACGGCCGCGGGCCTGGCGTGCCGCTCGCGGCGGGCTGCCTGGGTGCGGCGCACTGCAGCCCGTTGGGATAGTTCGCGAGGCCGAGCAGCCGCTCCTCCGGGAAAGGCTGCAGAAACTCGGTGCGCGCGATCGTCGACCGAACGAGCTCGAGGTTGTCCTCGGGGCGGTAAGGCTTCAGCGCGGCGGCAGTGTCGCCGGAGATCGCCCCGGCGAGGTCGAGGGTCCGGACCGCGCCGTCGCGGCAGGTGAAGTCGAGGGCGGTGAGGCTCAGCCGGCCCCGTTCGGACTTGCCGCGAACCGTGAAGTGGACGACCTTGGCTCGCAGGTCGTAGGCGATCCGCCACTGGTTCTGGTCGCTGGTCCCGATCTCGGCGAGCATGGCGAAGGCTCTCTCGAGCGGTGCCTCGGGGTCGCCGACCCGGATCGTGTTGAGGCGATTTGCGGTCTGCACGAAGCGCTGGAGAGAGTCGCTCTGGTCGCTCGGTGCGACCGCACCGCCGTAGCCCAGGCTGCGGTCGAGAGCGGCGATCGACCCGGCGTAGGTGGAGTTCGTGAGGAGCGGAAGCGGCAGCTCGTCGCCGGTGCGGATGACCGGTGCGCCGTCGAGGAACTCGATCACCGCGCAGCTCCCGGCCGCGTCGCAGGCGAAGAAGTGCAGGGACGCCGGGCTCGAGATCGCCATCGTGCGGGCGCTCTCGGCGACCTCGCCGACGGTCTTGTAGCTGTCGAGGCAGTACTGGATCCACTGCAGCGCCTCGATCGCCGGGCCGTCGGATTTCGGGTAGGAGGTCCCGTCGAGCCACAGCGTATGCATGGCGAGTCCGGCGCGATTCATGCCACCGTTCGGGAACTCGCGGCCGTACTGGTTGAACGTCACGCTGCCAAACTTGGCCGTCCAGGTCGCGGCAGCGAGCCCCTCGCCGACCAGGGCGGTCTTGACGAGGCCGGTCGGGTTGACGAGGACCCGGCCGCCCGCGACCGGCCAGTCGTAGCTGAAGGCCATCAGCCGGCCGTCCTGGCCGCCGATGAAGAAACCGGTGCAGGCGCCGAGCTCGGCGGGCGCCAGCCCAATCGCGAGCAGCGCGAGTACCGTGATCACAACAACGGAGAAGATCTTCATGCCCCACACCCTCCGTGGCGAGGGTAACTCTAGCAAAACCGACCGCGCGGGTCGCCGGCCCGATCGGGAATGCGCGACCCGGACTGCGCGATGTGTGTCGTCGAAGGAGTACCCTGGTCGCATGAGAACTCGGATCGGTGCGCTGCTCGTCGCCGTCGCAGCGGGCCTCGCGGCTGCCTCGGATGGACAGATCGTGTTCAGTGAGCGCAGCGAGGCCGGCCAGCTGTGGGCCAACCTGTCGCTGACCTACCTGCGAGTTGGGGAGCCCTATCTGCCGATGGTCATCGGCGTGCAGAACCTGAGCGGGGAGACCCTGGAGCTCAACCGCGCGTCGTTCCGACTGATCGGCCCGGACGGGCGGCGGTTCCCGATGGCTGACCTCAAGACGCTGCGCAAGTCGTATGAGAAGTCGACCATCGACCGCCGGATCATGACCACGAACGGCATCCCCGCCGACGTCTGGTACCGCCAGCGGCGCCTCCGCGAGTCGAACTTCTTTCCCGACGTCAACCAGTCGCGGAGGGCCACGGTCATCGATCGAGTCACGCTGCGGCGGGGAGACGGGATCGTCGACCTCATCTACTTCGAGGCGCCCACCGGGCTGGCGCTCGGCACGCCGTTCGCGCTCGAGGTGCTGCCGGAAGGATGGGAAGCGCCGCTACGGCTGCGGCTGATCCTGGGCTGAGGGCGCCGTCTCGCCGGCCGCAGCGGGACCAGCGGACAAGGTCCCGGCGCCCGCGACCGCGACGGTCACGAAGTGATCGACCTTGAGCAGGAACGCACTGGGATCGTGCAGGCCCCATTCGACGTACGGGATATCGAACTCGGCTCGGATGGTGACCTCGTCCCCCCTGACTGCGACCTCCACGGGAACCGAAATCTCGTGCTGGCGGCCGAGAAGCTCGATGGTGCCACGGACTGTGAGCGCCGTGCTGCCGACCTCGGGCAGCCGACCCTCCACTCGGGCCGGGCGCAGCACAACCGTTGGGTTGCGGGCGCTCATCAGGACGTTGTCGTGCATTTCACGGTCCCTCTTCGCGCTGCCGGTGTCCGCACCGGCGGCGTCGACCACGACCTCGCCCGAAGCAACGCCACCGTCGCTGTCAAATACGACCACCCCGCGCGCCAGCGGCGCGCTGCCGTGGACCGTGTGCAGGGTCGCTCCGAGGGTGAAGCTGACCGTGGTCCCGTCCGGATCGAGGGTGAGGGTGCGTTGGCCGGCTGAAGCGGTGACGCTCGCACCGAGGGCCAGCGCGGCCAGCAGCATGGTCAGTGGTCGGGCCATCTCAGCACCTCCCTAGAAGGCGTAGGTCAACATCGATCGCACGTTGAACAGGGGGTCGTTCTCAGCGGTAGTAGCTGGGGGCCGGACGACATCGAGGGGCGTGTAGAAGACCTCGACAGCGAGGCGGAGCCGGGTCCAGACCGGGAAGCTGGCGCCCGCGGTGACGGCCGTGGTCCAGCCGTCGGCCGCGAGCCGGGATCGGTCATGGAAGCCGAAGGTGATCGCGTCCACCTGGAACTCGAGGTCCATGTGGGTGGCGTAGACGCCGAAGTGGAGGTCGGCGTCGGTCGTCCCGGGTATCGCCCAGCCTGCGGTGACGGCGAGCCCGAGATAGTTGAGCGTGACCTCGTCGTCCGAGGGCTCCATGCAGCCGAACTCGTTGCCCGGTCCACCGGCAGGCAGGCCCGCCTCGCCGGCCGGGCAGGTGATGTCGCCGCCGACCGTGCCGAGCTGGCCGTAGGCGCGCAGGCCGAAGTCCCAGCTGGCCGAGCGCGCGAACGGTCGCTCGATGGCGGCCGACAGAATGTTGGGCGTCAGCCCCTTGACGTCGACCGGAGGCAGGTACGCGAGCTCGAGCGTCGTCGCCCAGCCAAGGCCGACCGCGAGCCGCGGCCGCGGCAACACGTCGAGCCGGTTGAAATCCTCGACCTTGGTGCCGTTGAAGCCGACCCGCCGCTGGTCCTCACTCAGGCGCGGGATCCAGCCCAGCTCGAGGCCGAGCTCCACCTCGCCGGCTTCCCGCGCACGCGGTGGACCGAGGCTGGTGAGCAGGGTGAGGGCGGCGGTCCACTCCATGGCCCACGCCTCGGGGCGGTCGAAGTCGAGCTCCTGCGCCGGCTCGTCGGCGAGTTTTGCGGTCTGGGCGGCGGCAGCCCCCGGTGCCATCGAGACGAATGCAAGCGCCAGCGTCGAGAGCGCGCTGCGAAGGGGAGTGAAGGTCGCCATCAGCCGTTCCTTTGTCCGGCAGCAGCGTCTCGGCCCCGCGACCCGCGGCAGGATGGGCTTGCCGTTCTCAACCCTTCTTCCCGGTTGTGTCGATGACAGCCGATGCCCTCGCCGCATGGGAGATCCGATCCCTGCGGCATTGGATGCCGGTACACGTCGGGGCACGGAACGGTTCTTGGACCTGTGACCATGGCCATACAGTGTGCCCGCCAGGCCGAGCGAGACACCTCCTCACGACGACACGACAGTTGTCCTAAAATCGAGTTGCAGGGAACCGGTGTTCGAGAGGCGGAGGTGGGCCATGCTGCGCGCACGACGAATCGATCCGTTGCTCTGGTTGTCGGTGGCCGCCATCGCAGCCCTGATGGCGGCGCTGCCTGCCACCGCCCAGGAGGATGCACAGCAAGCTCCGCCAACACCGACGCCGACGGCGGTGCCCGGTTCGCTCGCCGCTGCGGCGGCAGGGATCCGGCTCCAGACCGGCGGCGAGGGCGACTCCGGCGCCCTCGTCATCACCGACCAGAACCTGAAGTCAGTGGGTGCCGGGGCCGCAGTCTCCCAGGGCAGCGCGATCGGGGCGCAGCCGGGCGCCCAGGGGGTCGCGCCGCAGGCTCAGGTCGCACCCGCACCGGCTGGCGCGAACGACTTGGCGTCGCGTCTGCTCGCGCAGCAGGCGCGCGTCGACGAGCTCGCGGCGCAGCTGCAGTCCATGGACGAGCAGCTCGCCGCGCCGCCCACCGACCCGCACTACCCGAAACTCGACAACGCTCCCCAGTTTCGCGCCCCCGGAGTGGTCGATCCTGCCCGCGGTCAGCGCGACGCCCTGGCTGCGGTGCTCGAGGCGGAGCGCGGAAAGCTCGAGGCGCTGCGCGCCGAGGCCGCCAAGGGCGGTGTGACGATGACGAAGGCGCCCAACGAGGCTGCAACGCCCACCAGGTGAAGGGCCCGAGGGCGCAGCGGCAACGTCATCCTAGCCATACGGTCAGGAGCGGTTCCTGGCCGTCAGTAGCCGAAGCGGAAGGCCTCCTGGTACGACGGATCATTCGTCAGGTTGTCGACCTCCGACAGGTAGGCGAGGATGGCACCCTGCTGAGAGACCACCGCGGTGCGGATGATCAGCCCGCGCCGGTCGCCGGGGCCGAGCCGCGCGAGCACATCGTTGAGCTGCGTCATGCCGAACGGTGCCAGGTCGACTTCGAACGATGAGTCCCCGGGGGCGGCCTGGCCGTCAGCCGTGAAGATCTCGACGGACACCGTCGTCGCGACTCCGGAAACGTTGACGAGTCCCAGATTCGCCCGCGACTGGGCGGACTGGTCGACGATCATTCGCAGCGCGCCGGCCTGCCCCGTTCCGGCCGCCGACGACTGGGACACCGGCACCCCGACGATGGTCTGGCCATAGCTGCCAGCGCCTGGCGCTGTGGTCCAGGTCCGGCTGGTGACGGTCACCGGCCCGTCGGCGAGATAGTGGATGCTTCCGACGCCGTCGGTGCCGAACAGCGTGCTGACCACGTCACGGAACACCGTCACCGGGCCGTCCACCGTCACCACGACGCTCTCGACGTCGGTGTTGTCCTCGCCGGCGCGGTTGAACCACAGGTGGACAGTGCTCGCACCTTGCTGGTAGATCCAGAGATCGGTGGTCCAGAACGATCCAAATCGTCCCGGTGCGTGAGCGGCCGAGGGGAGAGAACCTTCCGGGTGACCCGCGGCTGCGGTCGCCGGGAAGGGAGCCACAACAGAGATGACGGCAGCGAGGGCAATCGTGAGGACTGATGATCGAGCGAACACTGGTGCCTCCTCAGCTCACGGCCTGTCGTCGGACAGATCGAGAACCCACTGCACGACGCCGTTACGGCCCACCGCGACCACGGAGGTCGACATCATCATCGCGCCGGACGGCGCATCGCCCTGGTGCATCGGTGCGCCCGGCATCTGGGATCCCGTCCCCATGTCTCGCACGGTGAGGTAGAGCCTGCTGCCGTCCGGAGCGAACTGGGGAAGCGAGGCCATGTCGCCATCGATCTCGGTCCGCCAACGCTCGCCGCCGGTCGCCAGATCGAGCCCGACCAGGGTGACGGAAGCCGCCCCCGGCATTCCGCCGCCTCCACCTCCGCCTCCACCACCCTGCCCGCCGCCGGGAGGGCTACCGTCACCACCCATCCCGCCGCCCATCCATGAGTCCTCGCCGAGGGCGAACACGACCAGGTCGCCGTCGTTCACCGGCCTCATCGGCCAGCCTTCTTCGAAGCTCACTCGCCAGCGGATCTGACCGTCGGGAGTGATGTTGATCAGCTCGCGGTCGCCCATCTGGCCGGACCCGCCGCCTCCCATCATCCCGGCGGTCATCTCGGTGACCAGCAGGCTGCCGTCGCCGGCGACCGTGAGCATTCCGGGACCGGCGGCGCTTCCCGCGCCGCCCATGCCGCCAGGGCCCCCTGGCCCGAGCGCTGCGGCCAGCATCGGCGCCGCCAAGGTGAGCGCAATTGCGAACAACACGTGGTTCTTCATCGAACCCTCCGAAGTCAGCAACAACCTCTGCGCCGCGATAATTGCGCGACGCGTTCTCATGATGAGGCGGTCATGCGGATTGGTGGCGCCTCCCCGAGCGGAAACTGGCTAGCGTGCGACCACCTCGCCACAGCGGAGCATCGAGGGGTCGTAGGGGTTGCCGATCGCCTCGTCCGGCTGCAGCCAGCTCCTCTTCACCATCGGGCAGTAGACCACGATCGGGCGAGGGCCCTGGACCAGGGCCTGATAGCGGACGAGCGGCTTGGTGAGCTCGGCCAGCTCGGATCGGACGGCAGCGAGGCCCTCGGCCGCGGCGAGCCTGCCGGCGCGCTCGGTGATCTCGGGCAGGAGCGCGCGCGCGGCGGCGGCGTCCTTCTCGGCCACCCCGGCCGCGTCGGCGCTGAAGGCGCGGGAGAGCCGCGACGCGGTGAACTGGATGGCCAGGGCGCGCTCCTGGACGCCCTCGGTCGAGTCCTCGATCAGGGCCTGGCGGATCAGCTCGTACTGGCTGGCGATCCCGGCAAATGCGTCATCGGCGGCGGCCGCGCGCCCGGCACCGGCGAGAGCAACCAGGGCGGCGATCACAACCGTGGCAGATCTGTTGAGCACTGTCTCCTCCGGTTCGGGCGCCCCGTCGTCGACGCGAGGCGTCCGCGGTGGGGGCGGAGGGTGCTTCGGCTGCGCTGCCGACCGCCCGAGCGGCCTCACTGGAGCAGTCCCGCTCACCACGATCTACCCAACCGTCGGCAGCCGGGGCTGATTCCGCGGTGAGGAGTCATCATCGGGGGACCGGCCCAGGCCGTCGCTCGGAGGTCAGTCCTTGGGTTGGCGTTGGCCCGGGGACATCTTTGTGATAGATTTCACGTACTCGGGGAAGCGCCCGGTCTTGGGGGAGGAGCGTTCGATGGCACGACTTCGACCTTTCCGTGCGTGGCGGCCGCGCCCCGAGCTCGCGGCTCAGGTGGCGAGCCCGCCGTACGACGTGCTGTCCTCCGACGAGGCGCGCCGAATGGCCGACGGCAACCCCCTGTCCTTCCTCCACGTCGGCAAGCCGGAGATCGACCTGCCCCCGGGCACCGATGTCTACTCCGCCGCAGTCTACGAGAAGGGCGCCGACAATCTGCGCCGCCTGATCGAAAAGGGCGTGTTGGTGCGGGAGCCGGAGCCGGCGCTCTACCTTTACCGGCAGCGAATGGGCGACCACGTGCAGACCGGGCTGGTTGGCGGGGCGAGCGTCGACGAGTACGAGTCCGGCCTCATCAAGAAGCACGAGCACACGCGAATGGTCAAGGAGGACGACCGCACCCGCCACATCGACGCCCTCGAGGCCCAGACCGGGCCCGTGTTCTTGACCTACAAGGCGCGCCCCGAGATCGACGCGATCGTCAGCCGCCTCAGCACCGCTCCACCGGCCTATGATTTCGTCGCGCCGGATGGGATCCAGCACGTCGTGTGGGTCATCGCGGATCCGCGCGAGCGGGACCGGCTGGTCGAGGCGTTCGCGCCTGTCCCCGAGATGTACGTCGCCGACGGCCACCACCGCTCGGCGGCAGCGACCCGGGTGCGCGCGCAGCGCCGCCAGGCCAACCCGGGCCACACCGGCGAGGAGGGCTACAACTTCTTCCTGGCTGTGATCTTCCCGCACGACCAGATGCAGATCCTGGACTACAACCGGGTGGTGAAGGACCTGAATCGGCGCGAGCCCGAGGCCTTTCTCGCGCAGCTGCGCACGAGCTTCGAGCTGACGCCGGTGGCCAGCGGCCGTCCCGGCCGGCAGCGCTGCTTTGGCMTGTACCTGGCCGGGAAGTGGTACCGCCTGACGGYGAAGGCCGGCACCTACCCGACCGACGATCCCGTGCAGTCCCTCGATGTGGCGATCTTGCAGGAAAACCTGCTCGGTCCAGTGCTCGGCATCGGCGACCCGCGCACGGACGAACGCATCGACTTCGTGGGTGGGATCCGCGGGCTCGGCGAGCTCGAGAGGCTCGTGGACTCGGGCCGGTTCGCGGTGGCGTTCGCGGTGCACCCGACCTCGATCGAGCAGCTGTTCGCCGTCGCGGACGCCGGCCGGGTGATGCCGCCGAAGTCGACCTGGTTCGARCCGAAGCTGCGCGACGGCGTGATCATACGACCCCTCGAGGGCTGACAGGAACGGAGGAGACGCCATGAAGATCCTGATTTCCGACRCATTCGACCCCTCGCTGCCGGGCAAGCTGGCGGCGTTCGGCGAGGTCACCGACGACAAGGAGCAGATGGCCGAGGCGGATGTGGTCCTGGTGCGCTCGAAAACGAAGTGCGACCGCGCCTACATCGACCGCGCCAAGAAGCTGCGACTGATCATCCGCGGCGGGGTCGGGCTCGACAACATCGACGTCGACTACGCGCGCTCCAAGGGCATCCAGGTCTTCAACACCGCCGAGGCGTCGGCGGTCGCCGTCGCCGAGCTGGCGTTCGCGCTGATGATCGCGGTGCCGGCCCGGCTGATCGACGGGCACTTCAGCATGACGCAGCGCCAGTGGCTCAAGAAGGAGCTCAAGCGCACCGAGCTGATGGGCAAGACGCTCGGGCTGATCGGCGCCGGCAACATCGGCACCGAGCTGGCGCGGCGAGCGCTCGCCTTCGGGATGCGGGTGATTGCGTACGACCCACTGATCCGGAGCCACGAGCTGCTGCAGCTGGTCAGCCTCGAGCAGTTGCTCAGCCAGTCCGACTACCTGTCGCTGCACGTCCCGCTGACCGACGAGACCCGGGGCATGATCAACGCCGGCACCATCAACAAGATGAAGGACGGCGCGGTGATCATCAACACGGCGCGCGGAAAGTGCGTCGTCGAGGCAGACCTCGTGGAAGCCCTCCGGTCGGGCAAGCTGCGCGCTTTCGCGACCGACGTCTTCTTCTCAGATCCGCCGGATCCGGCGTGCCCGCTTTATGATGCCCCGAACGTGGTGATGACCCCGCACATCGGAGCATCGAGCACCGAGAACCTGCTGCGGATCGGGGATGTGGTCATCCACATCCTCGAGGACTTCGTCAGCCACACCGCCTGAAGGGAGGCGCCATGAGGAGCTGGAACTTCTACGCTGGCCCCGCGACCCTGCCGCTGTCCGCGCTCGAGCGCGCGCGGGATGAGATGATCGACTGGGCTGGGACCGGGATGTCGGTCATGGAGACCTCGCACCGCTCGAAGGAGTACGACGCGGTGCACCACGAGGCGATGGACCTGTTCCGCGAGCTGCTCGGGCTCGACGACGACCACATCGTGCTCTTCCTGCAGGGCGGCGCCTCCTTGCAGTTCGCGATGGTGCCGATGAACTTCATCCCGAAGGGCGGCTCCGCGGACTACGTGATCACCGGCTCGTGGGCCGAGAAGGCCTTCAAGGAGGCGAACATCGTGGCCAAGGCCCGGATCGCCGGGACCTCGGAGGGCAACGGGTTCACACGCGTCCCGGCCCAGCACGAGCTCGACCTCGATCCGGGGGCCGCCTACGTCCACATCACGTCGAACAACACGATCAAGGGCACCCAGTACCACGAGTTCCCGACCCCCGGGGCGGTGCCGATGGTCGCCGACATGTCGTCGGACCTGCTGTGGCGGCCGTTCGATGCCAACCGCTTCGCGCTGATCTACGCCGGCGCCCAGAAGAACCTCGGCCCGTCGGGCGTCACTGCGGTGATCGTGAAGCGCTCGTGGGTGGAGACGGCGAACAGCGGGCTGCCGACCATGCTCAGGTACGGCATCCACCTCAAGGAGGAATCGCTCTACAACACCCCGCCCACGTTCTCGATCTACATCGTCCGCAACGTGCTGCAGTGGGTGAAGGCCGAGGGCGGCCTCGCTGCGATGGAGCGGAGAAACCGCGCCAAGGCCGAGCTTCTGTACGGCACCATCGACGGCAGTTCCGGCTTCTACCGCTGCCCGGTGGAGCCGGCCAGCCGGTCGGTGATGAACGTGGTTTGGCGGCTCCCCTCCGAGGAGCTCGAGGGCAAGTTCCTCGGCGAGGCCAAGACGAACCGGATGTTCGGTCTCAAAGGGCACCGCTCGGTCGGCGGCTGCCGGGCGTCGATCTACAACGCGATGGGGATCGACGGCGTCGAGGCGCTGGCGAGCTTCATGAAGGACTTCGCGCAGCGCAACGGTTAGTCGAATCACTGCGAACGGTCGACGGAGCGGTTTCGGCTGATCTTCGCCGAGTGCGAAGGCTCACGGTCCGGCGAACAGGATCGCGAGGATCGCCTCCAGGTCGGAGGCGGTGAGGAGCCAGTCGCGGGTGACGTCGCCCCCGGGCGCGCTGAGATCGGCGGCGCCTGCGTCGATGACGGCGGTCCCGTCGCCATCGGCAAGCTCGCGCAGCAGCGCCGGCACGTCGGCGAGATCGGTCGCGCCGTCGAGGTTGGCGTCGCCGCCCGGATCGCCGCAGTTGGCGAGCGCCACCGTCCACGGTGAATGCCCCCAGCAGGAGCCGCCGCTGTTGACGTCGACCCAGTAGTCTCCGGCCAGGCCGACGGTGACCGTGCGCGAGGTCGCGCCGGTGCTCCACAGCCACGCCACGCCAGCGGCCGCGGTCAGCTGGATCGGCGCACCGTAGCAGGTGCCGGACTGCACCGGGCTCGCCGGGGACCAGCACGGGGAGACGGTGATGGGGAGCTGCTCGCTGTCGCAGCCGCCGTCGTTGGTCACGGTCAAGCGGGCGGTGTAGGTGCCGGGCACGACGTAGGTGTGGCTGGGGCTCGGGATCGACGCCGTGGCGCCATCGCCGAAGGCCCACGCGTAGGTGCACGGCTCCTCGCACGAGCCGGTGAAGGTGAAGGTGACCGGCCGCACCAGCAGCGGGCTCGCGGGCGTGGCGGTGAAGGCAGCCACCGGCGGCGTCGGCGGGTTGCCGACCTGGATGGTGCGGGTGACCTCGGCTGACTCGTCGGCGGTTTCGACCAGGAGGTGCACGTCGTACCAGCCCTGCTGGGCCCACTCGTGGCTCGCGAACATGCAGCCGTACGGTTGGCAGGGCTGCTGGAGGACCTGGCCGTCGTCCCAGTCCCAGGTGGCGGTGAGGAGGTCGGCCTCGGCCTCCGGCGGCTGGACCTGGATCTCGAGCTGGACCAGAGCTCCGGGATCCGGGTTGACGGGCTCCCAGCTGAAGTCGACCGCCAGCGGCGACACCGCCACGACCTCGAAGTCGACTGTCGCGCGGCTGTAGCTGCCGCTGACCGGATCCTGCAGCCGGAGCGAGGCGATGTGCGGCCCGGGCTCGAAGAAACCCGGCGGAACGACGCAGGTGAGGACCGACGGATCGGGCGGGGACTGTACGTTGCACGGGGCATAGGCGACCCAATCGAGGCGAAACATCACGGTCGGGGTCACCCAGTCGGACCAGCGGGAGGCGGTGCCGTCCAGCGTCAGGCTCTCCTCGGTCGTGATCTGGGTGTCCGACAGCTCGAGTGAGGTGACGACCACCTCGACCTGGATGGTCGTGCTCGCCTCGGCCTGGTAGGTGCCGCCACCAGGGGCTTGGTGGGGGTAGCCGACCACCAGCTCGATCGTCCAAGTGCCAATGGCGTCGAGCAGGAGCGGGAAGCTGATCGCGGTCGACGTCGGCTGGGTCGGCGGCGATCCTCCGGGCTCAGTGACGTACCAGGCATAGGAGGAGGGGTGGCCCTCGGTGGCCGAGGCGTCGCAGGTGACGGTGTCACCGAGCAGGACCGAGGTGGCGGCGCTCGCCCCACCGGCGGCCGGGACCGCGGCGAGAGCGATAACCACAACGACTCGAGCGAGACGCTCCAAAATCGACTCCCCTCCGTCGATTCTATGGTTACCGGCCGGGAGGTTGGGTGATACACCTCACCATTGGCTTCACGCAGGAAGGCGCTGTCGCGCGATCAAGCCCGATCCTCGGGAAGCACTGCGCTGACTGCCGATGGCTGCACGCCAGCAGCGCGCGAGGAGGTCGCCAATAGGAGCACTGGCGCTGGAGTCGGCGGCTGTGCCGGCACGGGTGAGCGCACGGTCGACGGAGCGCGGCTACTGCGACTGGGAAATCGCCGGGACGCAGATCGCGTCTCCGGTCAGGGCGTCAACCACCGACGCGTAGCCCACGAAATCGCCGGTTCCGGACACTCTCGTGAGCTCGATGCGGCAGTTGTGGGTCGGGGACGCGCCGGCAGCGGCGAAGACGTCGTCGACCTGGACGAGCTCGAACGGCCCCGGATCGAGGATCAGGGGTTGGCCGAGCTGACGACCGTGAGCGTCGCGGATGGTGCAGCGCACGCGAACGGTCGAGCCGGCCACCTCGCACAGCCCGAGGTTCGTGCGCAGCGAACTGGTGGCGTCGACGTGCGAGATCACGGCGGCGGGGCCGACGCCGGAGGCCACCGCCGGGACCCCTTGCCCGTAGGTGCCGTCGGCGGTCACGTTGAAGGTGCGCGACGTGGCGACGATGGTGGCCGGTCCCTGCACCACGTTGATCTGGAGCGAGCCGACGGCCTGGTCCAGACCGAAGAGCTCCCTGACCACGTCCGCGACCGCGAGGGCGCGGCCCGGCTGGACGGTCACGGCTGCGCTGCCGGCGCTGGACGGGCTGCCCATCCTGGGTCGCAGCTGGAGGTCGAGCGTCACCGCGGCCTGGCCGAGGTTGACGACCTGGAGCGAGCTGCGCCACCGAGTCGCCTCGCGTCCCGGGTGACGCGCGACCACCGGGACCATGAGGCGGTCGACCGGGGGCGGCCGCACCGCCGGGATGAAGACCGCGTCGCCGGTGTGGTTGTCGACAAGCGACGCGTAAGCCGTGATCCGGCCGGCACCTGCGGACACGGTGACGATGGCATAGGCGGGGGCGGCCGCGGGGAGGCTTGCGAGCGGCACCTGGAGGTTGGAGAAGGGCGCGACCGTGAACACGGCCGGTGCGCCCACCGTGGCTCCGGTGTCGCCGTTGAATCGGACAACGGTCACCGTGGCGCTCGCGCCCGCGACCTCGGTCAGCCCGAGGTTGGTGCGGACATCGGCGCCGGTGCCGAGCTCGCCGATCACGAGCGGCGGTTGACCGTACGCGGTGAGGTTGGGGGGGGCGACGCTGCCGATGAACTGCCCGTAGCTGCCCGACGTCTCATCGCCGGTGAAGGTGCGCGAGGTGACCACGAGGTTCGGAGCCGCGGTCTCGAGGATGAGCGAACCGCGCGCCGCGGCGCCCGCGAAGCGGCGCTCGACGACGTCCGGCAGCTCGACCACCGTGTGCTGGGGGAGCACGAGCTCGCTCTGCCGAAAGACCTGCGTCCCGTCCTCGGATGACGGCACGAAGTAGAGCCGGGCGGGAGCGGTGGTGTCCGGGGAGGGGTTGAAGATGCGGACGTCCGACCTCCACACGGCGCCGTGGGCGCCGTGGCCGTGGGCGACCACTGGAACGACGACCGTCGTCGTCGTGGGTGTCGGTGGGGGCTCGGCGCTGTCGATGGACAGGGCCCAGCCGACCAGGCGCGCGAGCTCACCCCCCGGCGCGGCGGGGCCGCCGTCGAGGAGCTCGAGGCGCCAGGTCCCGGCGGCAGGCTGGCCGGAGAAGACACCGAGGCTGTCCACCGGCTCGAGCTCGTCCGGGAACAGTCCCCAGACGCCGTCGCTGTGTGGGTCGCCGCCCGATGCGGGGATGGATCCGGGTCCATGGTGGTGCAGCCGCGAACGAGTTCCGGTCGGCGCGACGAGCGCAATCTCCAGTCGCTCGGGCTCGGGGTGGATGACCTCGAGCAGGACTCGGACCGAGCCGATGATGCCCGCTTGGTCGACGTCCACGGTCGACACTGTCGGGGTACCGGTCCCGACGGGAATGTTCATGCCGGACGCGTCCGAGGCATGGATGCGACCGACGGCGGCGAGGGACCGCTCGAGGTTGATTCGCGGGCGCACCAGGCCGGTTCGGGGGTCGAGGGTCGGGTCGCCGCTGAGCTGCAGCAGCTGGCGCAGCGCAGCCGGTTCGAGCTCCGGCACTGCCTGGCGGAGCAGCGCGACCGCGCCGGTGGCATAGGCCGCAGCGCCCGAGGTCCCTCCGAACTCGATGGTCTGCCCGTTCGCGCGCGCCGCCCGCAGGTACTCGGAGGGCGCGAGCAGGTCGAGGACGGGGCTCGAGTTGCTGTAGCAGGTGACCGCCCCAGCGGGCCGGAAGCTGTCGTCGCAGCGCGACGCGCATGCGGGGTCGAGGCAGAAGCTGTAGCCCACCCAGCCCGAGTCGGTGTCCCAGACCGAGGCCACGCTCAGCACCTCGCCGACGCACGCGGGGGCGGCGATCGCCGTCAGCCGGCCCTCGTTCCCCGAGGAGGCGACGATCGTGACCCCGGCCTCGGTGGCGGCGGTGACGGCATTTGCGTAGCTGGTGGCAAAGCGGTCGCACGGGCCCGCGAACGCGCCGCCCCCGAACGACAGGTTGATAGCGGCGAGCTGGTAGCCGTCGCCGGAGCGGTGGAGCAGAGCGTCCTCGATTGCCACCACCACCGCCGACAGCGGGAACGAACCGCAGTCGGCGTCCGGGCTGGCTTTGTAGGCGAGGATGCGCGCCTCGGGAGCGACCCCGCCGAAGAATCGGAGTTGCGGGCTCCACTGGTAGGAGGTGCCGGCGGCGATCGAGGCGACGGCGGTGCCGTGTCCGTTGCAGTCGGTCGGGTCGTCGTCGAGGTCGGCGGTGTCGAGTCCGCGAACGACCTTGGGGTTGGGCAGCGGCAGGCCGCCGAGCGTGGGGTGCAGGGGGTCGATGCCGGTGTCGATGATCGCCACGGCCGTCCCGTCGCCGAACCAGCCGAGATCGTGCAGGCGGTTGGCGCCGATCATCTCGAGCCCCTCGGCGGTGTGGGCGGTGAACCGCAGGTTGGGCTCGATTTCGACGATCTCGGGGCGGTCGACGAGCTCGAGCAGCGCGCGGCGAGTGACGGTGGCCGCGAAAGCGGGCTGGAGGAGGAAGGGCTGCACCGAGGTGATCTCCCCGTGATCCAGCAGGGGCGACAGCACCACCAGCTCCGCGGCGATGGTCTCGGCGACGGCCTCCTGCCGGAGGCGGTCGGCGCCGGTTCCCTCTGGTGCGAGTGGGGCTCGCGCTTCCGCGGAGGCGGCGAGGTGGACGATGACTGGGAAGCGCCCGTCGCCGGCGTCCCATCCGGCCACGAGCGCGGCGGCGACCCGAGGGTTGGTGCGCAGCTCAGCAGCGGGCGCGATCCCGGCCGCGGCACCGGACAGATGCCCCACGGCCAGCAGCGACAGGAGGACCGACCACCGCATGAGCCCCGAAATCCCTCCGAATGGGCACCGGCCCCAGTATATCCGCGGCCGCCGCGCCCGGTCAGGGTCGGGGGGTCCTCCTGTACCATGCAGGTGTGACGCGGCTCATCATCGCCGATGCGCATGTCGGCCACACCGGGCCCGACGCGGCCGACATGGTGCAGCTCGTCGGGCGCGCCGTCGAGGCGGGGTTCCGCGAGCTCATCTACCTCGGCGATGCCTTTCAGTACCTGATCGGGATGGCGAAGTTCTGGACCCCGGCGGTGCAGACGGTGCTCCTCGAGTGGGACCGGGCGCGGCGCCGCGGCATGACGATCGGGTTGATCGAGGGCAACCGCGACTTCTTCCTCGACGACCCAGAGCTCGCGGAACGGGTCGACTGGACCGGGCGGCAGCACGATTTCGCCGCCGGGGGCCGCGCCTTTCGGGTCGTGCACGGCGACCGGGTCAACCTGCGCGACGTCCAGTACCGTTTCTGGTCCGCGGTCTCCAAGTCACGGCCGGCGCGGGCCTGGGCGCGGCTGCTGCCGGGCGCGCTGGCGGTCGCCATCGTCAGTCACATGGAGGCGAGGCTCGCGGCGACGAACCGGAAGTACCGCTATCGGAAGCCGATCCGCGACCTCGAGCGGGCCGCCCGGGACGCCTGGGCCGAGGGGGTCGACGTTCTGCTCTGGGGGCACTTCCACACCGGCTGGGCCACCGGCAACGGGGATCGCCTGGCGATGGTCGTCCCGGCCTGGATGGAGACCAGGGGGTGCCTCGCCGTGGCGGACGATGGGTCGTGGAGCTGGCTGAGCTCGACGCTGGAGCCTCAGCCCATCCCGCGAGCCCCGGAAGCGGACGGCGGTGGTGCGTGAGCCCGCCCGAACCCATCTCCGGGCTGAGCGCCGGCCCCCCGAGCTCGATGATCCGGGTTGCGTCACCACGTCCTTCCCCTCCTTTTGGGAGGTATGGCGGGCGCTGACGTCGCCGGCGGGCTGAGCGATCCCGCTGCCCGGGTCGCGGAGGTCGCGAGGCCATTGCCCATCGGCGGCGCGGGCTCGCACCCGCTCGATGAGGGGGCGCTCGACGCGCTGGCAGTGCTTTCGTGCGAGGGCGATCCCTGGGCGCTGAGCGAGGCGCAGTCGAGCCGGCTCCTGCGCTCGCTCGGTCTGAGCGGGATCGAGGTCCACTGTCGGGGCAGCGGGAGGGTCGTCTGGCGCTGTGGCGGCGGTGCCGCCCACGGCGAGGTCACGAGCGGCGCCCTGCGGGTCACGCCTATGGGTGGGCCGCCGCGCGAGGGCCCGATCTGGAGGACGCTCCTCGGCCTGCTCGCCATGGCGGCTGTCGCCGGGGAGACCGGGGCCGGCGCCGAGGACGACGACACCGGCATCCACGGCCGCTCGGCGTCAGCGACGCGCCTGCGGGCGGAGTTGCGGCGAATCGCGCCAACCGACATCGCCGTGCTGATCCTCGGCGAAACTGGAGTCGGCAAAGAGGTGGCGGCGCAGGCCGTTCACCGGCTCTCGGGAAGGACCGGGGCCTTCGTGCCGGTCAACGTGGCGGCGATTCCAAAGGAGCTGATCGAGGCCGAGCTCTTCGGTTCGGTGCGCGGGGCCTATACCGGCGCGGATCGGGCGCGGCAGGGGCTGGTCACGGCCGCCCATCGGGGGACGCTGTTCCTGGACGAGATCGGCGACCTCGACCTCGCCATGCAGGCCAAGCTGCTGCGGGTCCTGGAGTCCGGCGAGGTGCGGCCGGTGGGGTCGACCGTGTTCCACACCGTCGATGCGCGGGTCGTATCGGCGACTCACCGCGACCTCTTGACGGGGATCGACGACGGGTCGTTTCGTGCCGACCTCTACTACCGCCTGGCGCCGGCGGTGGTGCGGGTGCCGCCGCTGCGGGAGCGGATCGAGGACCTGCCGCTGCTTCGCCACCTCTTCGAGAAGGAGGCGTCGCTCCGGATCGGGCTGCCGCCGTGCCGCTGGAGCGAGGCGGCCGAGAACGCGCTCCTTCGCTACCACTGGCCGGGCAACATCCGGGAGCTGCGGCACGCGGTGGAGCTGGGGATGGTCGAGGCGAGGGGCGGCGTCGTGACCCGAGCGATGCTGCCGTTCGGGGAAGGCGGGAGCACCGCGCCGCAGGGCTGGGGCCAGGCCACAGCCGACTTCCGGCGGCGGCTGCTTCACCGGGCCCTCCACCGTCACGGCGGCAACCGGAGCGCGGCGGCGCGCGAGCTCGGGATCTCCCGGCAGACCCTCCTCTACCACCTTCGCAGCCTCGGCCTCGGGAGCCGCAACCCCTGAAAAAAAGGAGCGGACCGTGAGGTCCGCAGGAGGAAGGAGGAGGTATGATGCGTGTACCAGTTCGTTGCGTCGACTGGCTGGTGCGGAGTTAAGCAAGCACCGTGCCAGGTCACTGGGCCGGGAGCGTTGCAGCGTGGGTGACCTGCCCTCAACCCTCAAAACTCTGCTCCGGGAGTTCCGCCTCGGCGGCGACCTCGAGGTGCACGAGCGCGTCGACCTCGGCGCGTGGACGACGCTCGCCATCGGCGGGCTCGGCGACCTCCTGATCCGCTGCAGCACGGCATCGGCCGGGCAGCGCGCCATCGACCTGCTCGCCAGCCACGGCCTGCGCTGGCTGGTGCTCGGCGCCGGCAGCAGGATCGTGGCCCCCGACCGCGGGCTTCGGGTCCCGCTGCTGCACCTCGCAGGCGAGCTGCAACGCTGCACGGCGGAGGGGGACGGCGGCGTGATCGTCGGCGCGGGTGCCAAGTTGGCACAGGTCGGTGGCTCGCTGGCACGATCCGGGCCACCCGAGCTGGACCGCCTGATCGGGGAGCCGGGCAGCGCCGGCGGCGATCTGCGGGCCGCGGCGCTCGGCGAGCCGTCGACCGTCATCGGTCTTGCCGACTGGATCGAGGTTGCACGGCCCGGGGCAGGACCCACCCGGGTCGCCCCCAACGACAGCGACACGGCCTGGGCGGCAGGTTTGGGGGAGGGGCGGGCGGTCATCACCAGGGTGCGGCTGCGGCCGGGGCAGCCCTCCCAGCCACTCCGCGGGCTGCGAGTGGGGGCGGCCCGGCGGCCGGTCGGACCGCTGCGCGGGCGGGTGGCTCCGGTCGTCTTCCAAGATCCGCGTGGCGGTTCCGCCGCCACCCTGCTCGCGCGCGCGGGCTGTGAAGTGCTGCGATTCGGCGGGGCTCGGGTCGCCGACTGGTCGTCGAATGCCATCGTGACCACGGCGGCCTGCTCGGCGCGCGACGTCGCCGAGCTGTACCGGATGATGCGGGATCGCGTGGCCGAGCGCTGCGGCGTCAGGCTCGCCTGTCGGCTGTGGTTCCTCGATGAGCAGGGGACCAGGGTCGAGCCATAGCCCGGCTGGCACCGCGGCCGTGAGCCGGCTGAGAGCGTCGACCGAGCACCAGCCCAGGGGTCAGCAGGCGGTATATCAGCCAGCGGGCGGGCGGGAACCAGTTGTTGGGCGGGAACGATTCTCGTGATCATCCCATACGGCCACGAGCACACCACCGTGCGGCGGCTGCCTTGGGTGACGTTCGTGCTGATGGCGGCCTGCGTGGCGGCCTTCGCGCTGACCTCGCTCGCGACCCGCCGGGACGGCTCGCAAGTCAACAAGGACTTCACCGACTTCTTCCAGTACTACAGCACCCATCCGTACCTCGAGATCGAACCCGAGTTCGCCCGCGCCCTCGACCGCTACGTTCCCCACCAGGAGTTTCAGGCCTTCCTCGAGGCGACACGGGACCTCGGTGCGGCGCCGCCCAAGAACCCACGCCAGGTGGCCGCGGAGCAGGAGGAGCTCGACCGCATCGTCGAGCGGGCGCTCGCGTCGCTGGCGGCGATCCGCGACTCCCCCTTCCGGCGCTTCGGGGTGGTGCCTGCCGCCATCAAGCCGTCCGCGCTCATCACCTACCAGTTCCTGCACGGGGGCTTCCTGCACCTGTTCGGCAATCTGTTCTTCCTGTTCCTGGCCGGCCCCTTCATCGAGGACGTCTGGGGACGGCCGGTGTTCGCCGCCTTCTATCTGACCGCCGGCGCGCTGTCGGCCCTGATGTTCGCCCTGCGCTACCCCGAGCTCGACGAGCCGTTGATCGGCGCGTCCGGGGCCGTGGCCGGCGTCATGGGCGCCTTCTTGGTTCGCTACTGGAAGACCAGGATCAGGTTCCTGTACTTCTTCATCCCGCTCCGTCCCGGCACCTTCACCGCGCCCGCCTGGCTCATGCTGCCGCTGTGGTTCGCGCGCGAGCTGGTGTTCGCGCAGGCCTGGGACGTGGCGTCCCCTGGCACCGGCGGCGGCGGGGTGGCGCACTGGGCCCACGTCTGGGGCTTCGCATTCGGGCTCGCGGTGGCCGCCGGCATTGCCTATTGGCGGGTCGAGGAGCGCTTCATCCACCGCGCTATCGAGGCCAAGATCACGGTCCACGAAAACCCGGCGGTCGACCGGGCGCTGGAGGCAAGGGCGCAGGGCAAGCTCGAGCACTCGCTGCAGCTGCTGGCCGCCGTCGTCCGTGACGACCCAGGCAACACCGATGCCGTGCTCGCGCTGTGGAACGCGGCCGTGGACAGCGGTCGTCCGGAGCTGGCCGCCGGCGACCTCCAACGGATCATCCAGGCCGGGCTGCGAGCCGATGACGAAACTCTCGTCCTGCAGCACTGGGAGGAGCTGGCGCTCGCGGTTCCGGCCCTCCAAGTCGAACCCTCGCTGGCCGCGCGGGTGGTCGAGATCCTGCTCCGCAGCGGACGCCGAGATGCCGTGGAAGCGACCCTCGCGCACGCCCTGCGAGCGGCCGGGCCCGGGACGCCGATCGGCCCTCTGGTTCGGCTGGCGCGGACGGCGGCCCAAGCGGGCGCGCCGGCAGCCGCCTCGTTCGCGCGCGAAGCGCTGTCGCGGTCCGACCTCCCGGCCCACGTCCGCCCCGAGCTCGCGGCGATCGCCGCCGCGGCGGCCGCTGGCCCCACCGGGTCCCTGGTGGGAGGGCCGGAGCCGCCCGCGATTGCCCACCGACTCCAGGTCGTCGCAGCGGTGCCGCAGGCGCTCGAGCAGGACAACCTCGTCATCGAAGTGGAGGGGGCGACCCGGCGGCTGAGCTTGCCGCGGATCGAGGTGATCGCGGTCGGTGGCGTGGCCCGGTCCGAGAAGCGGCCGATGGTTGTCGTCGACCTCATGCTCGACGCGCCGTGGAGCGACCGCCGCGACCTGCGCGTAGTTCGCCTGCTGAGCACCGACTTCGATCCGCGCGCCCTCGCCCCCGGGCCGGACGCGGCGGAGGCCTTCCGGGCATTCCTGGGCAGGATCATCGAGCTGTCCGGCGCGGCGATGCTGCCGGACCCGGACGGGGCGCGGGGCCGCCCGTTCCGGACCTTCACGTCGCTGCCGGAGTACGAGCGCGCGGTGCTCGGCGTGTCGGCCGCGGGGGACCCGACGGACGGAGCGGCAGAAGCCTGACCGCGCCGATCGCCGTGCTGGCGGTCAGCCCGGTTCGCGGAAGTGATCGGCGCAGAACACGAAGATCCTGGTCTCGTCGGAATGCCAGCAACCCGGGTCGAGACCAGCCTTGCGGCAGGTCTGATCGAGGAATGTGAAGCGGTCCCAGCCGCGCTCGCTGGCGACCTGTGGGAGCAGGAGCCCGCGGCGTTGGCCCCGCTCGATGAGCAGGCCGTGCGTCCCGACGACCACCCCGTCCGGGCTGGTGACCCTTTGCATCGGCGTCAGCACGGAGATCTCGATGACCACCTGCTCGAGCTCTCCCTCCTCGAGCGGCGGGAATCGCGGGTCCCGGAAGGCCGCGGCGAGGGTGTTGTCGCGCACGCTCCGCCACAGCGGCTCGACCGCCTCGACGTGGCCGATGCAGCCGCGCAGCGCGCCCTTGATGGTCAGGGTGACGAAGGCGCCGCGACGCTGCGTGAGCGCATCGTCGAGCGGGTCGGGAAGCGGCAGCGGACGGCCGGCAAAGGTCGCCTTGAGGGTGTCCCGCGCGAGCTCCAGCAGGAGCGTGCGGTCGGCCTGGGGAAGCGGCTCGTGCATCGCGGTGATCTCCCGCCTGCACGATGGTATCTTGAGTCGGTGATCGTCAAGCTTCCCTTCGCCACCGACACCCTCGCGGTCGACCTGCGCGGGCTCAAGGTCCGGCCGCTCGAACCCGCTGCGCCCGCCGGCGCAGCGGACTTGCCCCGGCTGATCCGACAGGCGCTGGATCGACCGCTCGACGGCGGGCCTCTGGCAGAGCTGGCGCACGGCCGAACTGACGCCACCGTGGTGGTCCCGGACGCGACCCGCAAAATCGAGCTCGCGGCGGTGCTCCCAGTCGTGCTCGAGCAACTGGCTCGTGCCGGGGTGCCGGACCGCCGGGTCAGCGTGTTGGTGGCGTGCGGCACCCACCCGCCGCTTTCTGATGGTTCCCTGGCATCGCTCGTCGGACCGGTCCCGAGCGGCATCCGGATCATGCAGCACGACGCGCGCGACGAGGCTGCGTTGGTCCGGGTCGGCAGCCTTACCGATGGCAGCGCGGTTCGCCTGCACCGCCTGGCCGCCGAGGCGTCGCTGCTGGTCACCGTCGGCGGGGTTCGGCACCACTACTTCGCCGGCTTCGGCGGCGGTCCGAAGATGGTGTTCCCCGGGGTGGCGGGCTACCGCGAGATTCAGGCCAACCACGCCCGCGTGCTGCGCCGGCATGGCGGCGAGCTCGAGCGCGAACCCGGGTGCCAACCTGGGGTGTTGGACGGCAACCCGGTCGCCGAGGAGATCGCGCGGGCCGCGGACTGCCGGCCGCCCGACTGTGCTCTCTGCCTGGTCCCGGGCCGTGACGGGCGCCCGGCCTTCGCCGCCGCCGGTCCGTGGCGGACTGCCTTTGCGGCAGCCGTGGAAAGGGCGCGTCACTGGTACGAGATCGCCGCTGGGCGCTTCCCGTTGGCCGTGGCGTCGGCCGGTGGGGCGCCGGCGGACGCCACCTTGATCCAGGCGCACAAGGGCCTTGACGCGGCGTGCCGGTTCCTCGATGAGGGAGGGGAGGTGCTGTTCGCGGCCGACCTGTCATCGGGCGCCGGGTCACCGGACATGCAGCCGTTCCTCGACGACCCTCGGCCGTCGGCGATCATGCAGCGCCTGGCCGAGCGGTGGGTCCAGTACGGTCACACGACGCTGCGGCTGGTGAGCCTGACGGCACGGTACCGGGTGCACCTGGTGTCGCGGCTCGACGACGCGCTGGCGCGGCGGCTCGGCTTCCACCCGGTGAGCGATCCGGCGTCGATCGTGCACGGCTGGCGGCGGACGCGTGCCGGTGACATGGTCGCGGTCATCGCCAACCAGCCGGTGTTCCCTCGCCTCCGGCCGCCGGCTTGACCTGGATCAAGGACGAGGGCTGGCGGGCGCGGCACACTGCACATCGGGGGTGACCATGAAGGACGCATCGGGAAGCACGGTAATGGCTCCGGCCGAGGTGGCCGTGGTAGACCAACTGGTGAAGGTCGCGCCGGCGGCGATCGTGAGCAGGGTGCTCGCCCGCAGTCCGGGCGGCAGCGTGACCGTGTTCGCGTTCGCCGCCGGGCAGGAGCTCGCGGAGCACACCGCGCCGTTTGACGCGCTGGTGCACGTCGCGTCCGGGCAGCTCGAGCTCGCCATCGGCGGCAAGCCGGTGACGGTCAACGCCGGGGAGATCGTCTTGATGCCGGCCGGGGTGCCACACGCACTGCGCGCCGCCGCGGATTCGAAGATGATCCTGACCATGCTGCGCGGCCAGGGTGCGTGATCCGATGGCCGTGCGCGAGGTTGTGGAGATTGACGAGAAGCTGTGCGACGGGTGCGGCGACTGCGTCCCGAGCTGTGCCGAAGGGGCAATCCAGATCGTCGATGGCAGAGCCAGGCTGGTCAGCGAGGTCTACTGCGACGGCCTCGGCGCCTGCCTCGGACACTGCCCGAAGGGCGCGATCACCGTGGTGCGGCGCGAGGCCGAGGACTTCGACAGCGCGGCCGTCGGCCACCATCTGGCCGGGCTGCGATCCAACCTGCGTCCCACCGCCGGCGCCGGCCTGCCAGTGGTGGGCGAACACTCGGCGGCGTCCTGCCCAGGATCCCGCGTGGTCGCCCTGCGCCCGCCAGCCGGCGGGCCAGTGGCTGCGGGTGACCTCACATCGCGGCTGCGGCAGTGGCCGATCCAGCTCCACCTGCTGCCGCCGACCGCACCTTTCCTCGAGGGCGCAGAGCTGCTGCTCGCCGCCGACTGCGTGGCCTACGCGGTCGGCGGCTTCCACCAGGCCCACCTCGATGGCCGGGCCCTGGCCATCGCTTGCCCCAAGCTCGACAGCCAGCAGGAGGCCTACCTGGCCAAGCTCGCGGCGATGATCGATCACGGCCGGATTTGCGGGATCGAGGTCATGGTCATGGAGGTGCCCTGCTGCCGGGGCCTGGTGCAGCTCGCCAACGCCGCACTGGCGCAGGCGGCGCGGACCGTTCCGCTGCGGGTGGCCGTGGTCGGCATCGGCGGTGAGGTCCAGCCCGCCGGCCGGTCCTGAATCGACCGACGGTGTACAATCCCGCCCGGTTCGCGCCGGTGTGAATCGTCGACCGCCCTGCACGACCGTGCACAACGGCGTACGACCACCGGACGCGCAGGGGAGGAACCGATGAAGCAGTTCACGACGACCGCCGCCGCGGTCCTCGGCGCGCTCGTGGTCATCGCCGCGGTGGCGGTTGCCGCCGATGAAGCAGCGCCGACCCCGCTGTTCCGAGTCGAACAGGAGATGATCGACCTCGGAGACGTGACGGCGGGCAGCGAAGCGGTGGCGGTGTTCCGCTTCCACAACGCTGGCGACGCGGATGTTCACATCATCCGCGCAAAACCTTCCTGAGGATGCACCGTCACCGAGTATGACTCGGTCATCCCGGCAGGTGGGTCGGGACAGCTCACATCGAAGGTCAAGACCAACAGCGGGCACAGTGGGCGCTTGTCGAAGAGCATCACGGTGGAGACCGATGCGCCGGGCGTCGAGAGCCTTCGTCTCACCGTGTCGTTCAACGCGGTGACGCCGATCGTGGCGATGCCCGCGTTTCGCATGTACTTCAACGCCGTCGAGGGTTCGTCGCTCACCGAGCGGGTTCTGCTGCGGCGCGCCGACGGCCAGCCACTCGAGGCCCGGGTGGTCGGGACGACCCTGGAGCGCGGGCTCCGGGTCGAGCTCGCGCCCGCGCAGGGCAGCGAGCCGGCAATCGGCAAGCTGACGCCCCAGCGCGGCGACCAGTGGCTCGTTGGCACCATCGAGTCGGCGGTGGCTGGCAGTCACGACGGGCTGATCACCGTCGCCACCAACGATCCGCGTGCGCCGAAGGTGGAGGTGCCCCTGATCGTCAGGATCCGCGCGACGATCGAGGCGCGCCCGAGCTCGGTCCGGCTGTGGCCGGCAGACGGGGGTCCTGGCGGCGCGAGCCTGCTGGTGCGGTTGGCTCATGCCGGACGATCCGCCTTCGAGGTTACCGGGATCGAGGTTGCCGATCCGGCGCTGGTCGCGGCGAAGCTCGAGAGCTCCGGCAGCCAGCAGATCCACTCGATCCGGATCACCCTCGCCGAGGGTGTGACGGTCGGGCAGGGCACGCTGCGCACCACCGTGCGCATCGCCACCTCGGATCCGGCGCGGCCGCTGATCGAGGTACCGGTGGAGGTGATCGCGCGGCACGAGGCGGCGCGCCGGCCCGTGCCGCCGACCCCGGCCAGCGGCTTCGGGGCCACCGGCGACGGCGGGTAGGGAGCCGGTCCGGCCGCCGACCCTGCGGCCGGGCTGGGACCGCACCGAAGAGACGCGGAGATCGCTTACAATAGCCGCCCCATGCTGGGCGGCCGAAAGGAAGACGTGCCTGACCCGACCGCAAGTGACCGCGAACGGCCGCTGATCGTCGCGATCGACGGCCCGGCCGCGGCCGGCAAGTCGACGATCGCCGCCATGCTCGCAGGTCGCCTCGGCGTACCCTATCTGGACACCGGTGCCATGTATCGCGCGGTCGGTTGGCTCGCGCTGCAGGAAGGGATCCGCCAGCCGTTCGGCGCGGACGATAGCGAGCGCGTCGTGGCGCTGCTCGACTCGCACCAGGTTCGGCTCGAGCCGGGCAGGAACGCTCTACGGGTTCTGGTCGACGGCCGGGAGGTTGGCGAGGAGATCCGCTCCCCCGAGGTCGCGATGATGGCGTCGGCGGTGTCGGCGCTGCCGGCGGTCCGCCGCCGCCTGGTCGCCGCGCAGCGGGAGCTCGGCCTGCGGTCCGGCGGCGTCATGGAGGGGCGCGACATCACCACCGTCGTGTTCCCGGACGCGGCGCTGCGGGTTTTTCTGACCGCCTCGCCGGAGGAGCGGGCGCGTCGCCGCCACCAGGATCTCGGGGCGCCGGACGCGCCCAGCCTGGACGAGGTGAGGCGCCAGCAGCAGCAGCGCGACCGCCAGGACACGACCCGGGCGGAATCGCCGCTGCACGTGGCCGAGGGCGTGATCGTGATCGACACCACCGGTCAGAGCCCGGAGGCCGTCGTGAGGCGGTTGCTCGAGGAGCTCGACAGGGTCAGGGCCACCGGTGCTTGACAGCAACGGCCGGGACACCGTAAGGTACACAAACCACGGAAGCTAAGGGCACCCGAGGTGGCTTTGGCGAGGAGGATCCAGTTTGAACAGCGACCTTGGCAGCAACGACGAAAGGAGAGATTCGGAGGAGCGCGACCAGCTCTCGATGGAAGAGCTGATGCAGAAGTCCATGCAGTCACTCCGCGAGGGCGAGGTGGTGCACGGGGTGGTGGTCGCGGTGACGCAGGACGAGGTGATGATCGACATCGGCTTCAAGTGCGAGGGGTCGGTCCCGGTCGCCGAGTTCACGGATCCGAAAACCGGCAAGGTGACGGTGGATGTGGACGACGACGTCGAGGTCTTCGTCGAGCGCCTCGACGAGGTCGAGGGCCGACTGCGGCTGTCGCGGGATCGTGCGAACAAGCTCAAGACCTGGCGCGGCATCGAGGAGGCGTACCGGAGCGGTGAGCCGGTCGTCGGCAAGGTGATCGAGCGGGTCAAAGGCGGGCTCTCGGTCGACATCGGCATCCGCGCCTTCCTCCCCGGGTCGCTGGTCGACCTGCGGCCGAACCGGCGGCTTGAGGACTACATCGGGACCGAGGTCGAGGCCAGGATCATCTCGTTTGATCGGCGCCGCTCCAACGTCGTGCTGTCGCGCAAGGCGGTCCTCGAGGACGCGCAGGGCCACATCAAGGAAGCGACGATGTCCGAGCTCGAGGAGGGCAGGCTCGCCTCCGGCACGATCAAGAACATCACCGACTACGGCGTGTTCGTGGACCTCGGCGGGCTGGACGGGCTGTTGCACATCACCGACATCTCGTGGGGCCGCGTCGGCCACCCGAGCGAGTACTTCCACGTCGGCGATGAGGTGCAGGTGGTGGTGCTCAAGTTCGATCGCGACCGGGAGCGCGTGTCGCTCGGCTACAAGCAGCGGTTCGAGGACCCGTGGGTGCTCGTGCCCGAGAAGTACCCGATCGGCAAGCGCGTCAAGGGCCGTGTGGTCAGCATCGTCGACTACGGCGCCTTCGTCGCCCTTGAGGAGGGCGTCGAGGGCCTGATCCACGTCAGCGAGATGTCGTGGACCAAGAAGGTCAAGAACCCACGCTCGATCCTCGAGATCGATCAGGAGGTCGAGGTCGTGGTGTCGGAGGTCGACGTCGACAAGCGCCGGCTGTCGCTGTCGCTGCGCGCCACCGAGTCGAACCCGTGGGAGAGGGTCGCGGAGACCCACCACGTTGGCAACCGCATCAAGGGCGTGGTCCGCAACCTGACCGACTTCGGGGCCTTCGTGGAGATCGTCCCCGGCGTCGACGGTCTGGTCCACATCTCGGACATGTCGTGGACGCGGCGGATCAACCATCCGTCCGAGGTGGTGAGCAAGGGCCAGGAGATCGAGGCGATTATCACCTCGATCGACGCGCTCAACCAGCGCATCTCGCTGTCAATGAAGGAGCTCTTGCCGAACGAGTGGGAGGAGTACGCGAACACCCACGGCGTCGGCGACATCGTCGGCGGGCGCACGACCAACATCACCGACTTCGGGGTTTTCGTCGAGCTGGCGCCGGGCGTCGAGGGGCTATGCCACATCTCGGAGATCGATCGCGATGCCGGGCTGACCCTCGCCGAGATGTTCAACCCCGGTCAGGCCGTCGCCTGCCGAATCCTGCGCATCGATTGGAACGAGAATCGGATCGGCTTGTCGATGCACGGCGTTCCGCAGGCTGCGGTGGAGGCGGTTGAGGCGGGCGAGGAGGTGGACAGCTCGAAGCCTGCCGAGACCGCGATGGCCGCGGCGCTGCGCGCCGGGGGCCTGGTGGAGGAGCAGGGTGCGGCCGCGGAGCCGCAGCCGGGCGGGGAGCCCTCGTCGGCAGGGGAGGACCCCGAGCAACCGGAAGGCGATCCCGATCAGGACGGAGAAGCGGGCAGGGACAGCTGACGCGGGTCGACGGAGCGCAATCGGTGCACTGCGATCGACCAAGGAGGCATGCCTCATGACGATGACGAAGGCCGACCTGGTGGAGATGGTTGCGGAGTCCTCGGACCTGCCCCGGAAGCAAGCGGACGAGGTGGTCCAGGTCATTCTCGACAGCATCATCGCGGCCCTGAGCCGCGGCGAGAAGGTGGAGCTGCGCGGCTTCGGTTCGTTTCGGATCCGGCGGCGCGGCGAGCGCAACGGACGCAACCCGAAGACCGGCGACCGCGTGCACGTGCCTCCCAAGAAGATCCCATACTTCAAGCCCGGCAAACACCTCCGCGAAGAGTTGCTGCAGTAGCGGTCGTTCGAAGTGGAGACACTGTTCGCGCCGTGGCGTTTCGGGTACGTGACCGCCGTCGACCGACGAAGCCGTGACCAATGCGTCTTCTGCGGGGCCCTGGCAGCGGAGCACGACCGGGACACGCTGACCCTGCTGCGCCGCAGCCGGTGCTTCGTGCTCCTCAACCTCTATCCGTACACCTCGGGTCACTGCATGGTGGCGCCCAACGCCCACGTTTCCGACCTCGAGGAGCTCGATGACGCGACCGTCGCCGAGATCATGCTCACCGCGAGAAGCCTCCTCGGCGCCTTGCGCCGGGCCTACGCGCCGCACGGCTTCAACATCGGCTTCAATGTCGGCGCCGCCGCAGGCGCCGGAATCGAGGAGCACCTTCACCTGCACGTCGTACCGAGGTGGCGCGGCGACACGAACTTGATGGGGGTCATCGGCGACACACGCGTGATCCCAGAGGACCTGGGCACGACCTTCGACAAGGTGCGGGCTGCCCTCGAAGCGGGGGAGAATCGATGACCAAGGACACCGGCCGGAGCACCGCCGGGGCCGAGGCGCCGCGGGCGATGACCTCACCGCTCCTGCTCCTGGCAGCATGGTTGGTGCCGGGGCTCGGGCACTGGATTCTCGGCAAGCGGCGCCGGGCGCTGGTGTTCTTCGCGGTTGTGGTCTGTGCGTTCCTGACCGGGGTCTTGGTCGACGGCGAGCTCGGCACGCCACGGCCCGGCGAGCCGTTCTCGTGGCTGGCGACGCTCGCGTGCTTGGGCAACGGCCTCCTCTACCTCGCCCGGCTGGTCTGGATCAACGGCGTCTCCGGCGCGCTCGGCGGCCTGCCGTTCGGCCTCGACGGCGGCGGGGATCCGATCGCGGTCGGTTTTACGTACGGAAACACCTTCCTCTACACCGGCGGGTTGATGAACCTGTTGCTGATGCTCGACGTATCCGACATCGCCCGTGGGGAGAAGGACTGACGTGGTCGACCACCTCCTGCTGATGATCTGGCACGCCCTGCTCGTGGCGTTGTTCTTCGCCTTTCTGTGGCGGCGCTCGTCCCGGGACCGGCTGGTCCTGTTCGCCAAGGCCTTCCTGATCATGGCCGTCGGTTCGGTCGTGCTGGGATGGCTGATGTACCTAGTTCCCTGAGCCATGGCGGACGCGGCGGCGCGACCGCCATCAGGACTCGGGATGGTCGTGGCCCTCCTCGCACGACTGGGCGCGGGCCGGGGACGGCCGGGGCCCGAGGACGTGCGGTGAGCCGGATTCTGATTGTCGCGGGTGAAGTTTCGGGGGACATCCACGCGGGCAACCTCCTGGCGAGCCTGCGCGACATCGAGCCCGAGCTCGACGCCTTCGGCGTCGGCGGCGACCGGCTCGCGCAGGCCGGGCTCGACTGCGTCGCCCGCTCCGAGGAGCTCGCGCACATGGGCCTGGTTGAAGTGGTCCGCGAGCTGCCGCGATTGCGCGGCATCCTGCGCTCCGTGGTCCGGACCGCCGAGCAACGGCGGCCCCAGGTCGCGGTGTTGGTGGACTCGCCGGACTTCAACCTGCGGCTGGCGGCGCGGCTCGGGAAGATCGGAATCCCGGTCGTGCTCTACGTCTCGCCGCAGCTGTGGGCCTGGCGGCGGGGGAGGGTGCGGACGGTCCGTCGGCTCGCCCGTGAGGTCCTTTGCATCCTCCCCTTCGAGGCGGGGTTCTACGAGGAGCACGGCGTGCGCGCCCGCTACGTCGGGCACCCCCTGCTCGACGACCTCGACCGCGACCAGCTGCTCGATGATCCGCCCCAGCGGTTCGAGCGACGGCTCGCGTTGCTGCCCGGATCGCGCGCGATGGAGGTGCGGCAGCTCCTGCCGACGATGCTCGAGGGGCTCGCCCAGCTCGGCGGGGGAGAGGTCGCGGAGGCGGTGCTGGTTGAGGCCCCGGGGGTCTCCGACGTGGTCGACGAGGTCCTCGGCGCGCACCCCCCGGACCCGAGGCTGTGGCGGGCCGCGGGCGATGAGCGGCGGCGCGCCCATGCCTCCTGTGGGCTGGCCTGGACCGCGTCTGGAACCGCCACCCTCGAGTGCGCGCTGCTCGGCGTCCCGATGATCGTCGGCTATCGCCTGCGCGCGCTCTCGGCGGCGGTCGCGCGAAGGCTGGTCCGGGTCCCGCACGTGGCACTGGCAAACCTTATCGCCGGCGAACGGGCGGCGCCGGAGCTGCTGCAGGAGGCCTGGAACCCCGCGCAGCTGGTGGCCGCGACGCGTTCGCTGGCGGCGGGTGGGGCGGACGTCCAGCGACGGGCGCTGCGTGAGGTTCGACGGCGGCTCGGAGACCCGGGCGCGTCCCGTCGCGCCGCGGAGGCGGTCGCCGAGTACCTGCGCTCCGCCGACCTGTGACGACGCGTTGGCGGCTCCTCTCGAATTGTTAGAATCCCCAGCTTGGAGGTCAGGTGAAGCGGCGTTCAGGAACCCCGGCTGACAGTGCCCCCACCGAGATCCGCGCGGGCATGATCAGCCTCGGCTGCGCCAAGAACCTGGTGGACGGCGAGGTGATGCTCGGCCATCTCCAGCGGGCGGGCGTGCGGATCACCGCGGATGGCAGCGCCGCCGACGTGGTCGTGGTCAACACCTGCGGCTTCATCGACGACGCCAAGCGGGAGTCGATCGAGGCCATCCTCGAGGTGGCGGAGGGCAAGCGGAAGGGCCGGGTTCGCCGGCTGGTGGTGGCGGGCTGCATGGCCCAGGCCTACGCGCGGGAGCTCGCCGCGGAGATCCCGGAGATCGACGTGTTCGTCGGACTGGACGAGCTCGAGCGGGTGGTGGAGGCCGCGCGCGGCGAGCTGGCCGGCCACTTGCCCGACCAGCGCGGGGCGGTGCGCCTGTACGACCACCAGCACCCGCGGCTCCTGTCGACCTCCGGCTTCGCCTATCTGAAGGTCGCCGAGGGCTGCGACAACCCGTGCTCGTTTTGCCACATCCCGGCGATGCGCGGTCGATTCCGCTCGCGGCCGCCGGGGGATCTGGTGGCCGAGGCGCAGCGGCTCGAGGGCGACGGCGTTCGCGAGCTGATCCTGATCGCCCAGGACACGACCCGCTACGGCGAGGATCTCGGCATGGGACGGGCAGGCCTGCGGCGGCTGGTGGAACAGCTGCTCGATGCGACCTCACTGCCCTGGATCCGGTTTCTCTACGCGTACCCGGCGACTCTCGACGAGGGCCTGTTCGAGCTCATGGCCCGCGCTCCGCGCTTCTTGGCGTACCTCGACATTCCGCTCCAGCATTCGAGCCGCCGCGTGCTCAAGGCGATGAAGCGCGGCGGCAACGGCCGCAGCTACCTCGATCTCATTGCACGCGCGCGGGCGCTGGTGCCGTCGATCGTGCTGCGCACGACCATGATCGTCGGCTTCCCGGGGGAGGGCGAGCGCGAGTTCGACGAGCTCCTCGAGTTCGTCGAGCAGGCGCGCTTCGATCACCTCGGCGTGTTCTCCTACTCGTGGCAGGAGGAAAACCCCGGCGCCGAGCTCGGCGATCCGGTACCCGACGAGGTCAAGGCAGATCGCCGGGACAGGCTGCTGGCGGTGCAACAAGCGATCTCGCTCGAGCGCAACCGCGCGCTCGTCGGCATGACGCTGCCGGCCCTCGTCGCCGGACGGTTGCCCGAAATGGAGCTGCTGACCGAGGGACGCCTGCAGCGGCAGGCGCCGGAGATTGACGGCCGGCTTTTGATCAACGAAGGGACCGCGCCGGCGGGCTCGCTGGTCGAGGTCGAGATCACCGATGCCCATCCCTATGATGTGGTGGGTCGCCTGGTGGCGGTGACGCATGCCGCGAAGCCGAGGCCATCAGTGGTCCTCCCGGTTCGGGTGTGAGGGCGGGATGGACGTCTATCGCGACCCGATCGGGAACGACGAACCGCCGCGCGGCTCAGTGCTGTCGATCGGCAACTTCGACGGGGTTCACATCGGCCACCAGACAGTCCTGCGGCACGTCGCCGGGCGCGGTGCGGAGCTCCAGACGACCGCGGCCGCTCTGACCCTGGATCCCCACCCGGTCAAGCTGCTGAGGCCGCGCGAGGCGCCGCTGCTCGTGACCACCCTTGCCCAGCGGCTGCAGCTCATCGAGCGGACCGGGATTGGAACGGCCATGGTCGTGCCCTTCACCCACCGGCTGGCGCGGCTCTCTGCCGCGGACTTCGTGCGCGACGTGCTGGTCGGCCGGCTCGCGATCCGCGAGGTCTACATCGGCGCCAACTTCCGTTTCGGGGCCGACCGTGGCGGGGGCGTCGAACTGCTGCGCGACATGGGCCGGGAGTTGGGTTTCACGGCGGCGAGCGCGCCGACCGTGGAGTACGCCGGCGAGGTGGTGTCGTCGACCCGGGTCAGGCGCGCTCTGGCCGACGGCGACGTGGCACTGGCTGCCGGGCTGCTGGGGCGGTACACCTTCGTCGACGGTGGGGTGCTTGAGGGCAAGCGTCTCGGCCGCCGGCTCGGCTTCCCGACGCTCAACCTCGGCTGGGACAACGAGCTCGTGCCGAAGCAGGGCGTCTACGTCACGGCGGTACACATCCCGTCGTTCGGCCGGACCTTCCCGTCGGTCACCAACATCGGGGTGCGCCCGACCGTCTACGAGAACTCGATGGTGACCATGGAGAGCCACCTCCTCGACTTTACCGCCGACGTCTACCGCGAGCGGGTGCGCCTCTATTTCCTGGATCGACTGCGCGACGAGCTGCACTTTGCGTCGACCACACAGCTCATGCTGCAGGTCAGCCGCGACGTTGCGGCCGCACGCGCCCGGTTCGCTGCCCACCCGATTGACGCCCTCGATCTGGTGCTGCCGTGACGGCGCTCATCGCCATCGCCACGGCCACCGGCCTGCTGGTGTCGACCGCTCTACTGGTCGCGGTTGTGCTGTTCCTGTGGTGGCTGGACCGATACGACCGGGAGCCACTGGTGCTGGTGGCGAGCGTCTTCGCATGGGGCGCGGGGGTCGCGCCGGTCATGTCGGTCATGTCCTTCAGTGCGGCCACCGCGATGATCGATGGACCACTGGGGACGATCGCCGCAGCCGCCGTCGAGGAGCTGTTCAAGGCGTTTGCCGTGGTCATGGTTGCCCGCTACTCGGCGGAGTTCGACAGCCCGACCGACGGCCTGGTGTACGGCACCGCAGCCGGGCTCGGGTTCGCCTGCACTGAGAACCTCCTGATCGTCCTCGGCCGAGTCCCGTCGGGACTCGAGTCACTGATCCCGGCCCTGGTCTTGCAGCGCACGCTGTTCTCGGCCGGGGTTCATGGGCTGGCGAGCGGTATCGTCGGCGGCTTCGTCGGGCTCGCCCACCTGTCCAGGGGAGCGCTGATCAAAATCGGCTGGACGCTGGCGGGATTGCTCATTGGCACGGCCTTCCACGGCGGCTGGAACGCCGCCCTGCTGTCGACCGTCTCGGGCAGCGGCGAGCGGTGGCCCGTGTGGGCCGCGATGCCGGTCCTCTACGGCGTGTACGTGGGCGCCTTCTGCCTGTTCCTGCGCTGGGAGCATGGGATCCTGCGTGACCAGCTCGAACAGGAGGCGAGTCTCCAGCTGGTTCCCCCCTGGGTGGTCGATGTCATTCCGTTCTACCGCCGCCGCATCCGGTCGGAGTGGTGGCCGCGGCGGGCCGAGCGCGTGGTGCTGTCCAGGCTGCTGACCCGCCTCGCCTTCCGGAGGTACCAGACCTCTCGGCTGCCGGAGGACGAGGCGGGGCTCGCCTCCCTCGAGGTGGTCCAGCTGCGCGGCCGGGTGCGGCGCATGCTGGAGCCCGCGGCGCCATCCCCGGATGATGCGAATGTCAATCATTTGTAGAAGGTGAGTTTGCGAGCGTTGAGACGGCGTAGGATCGGGGTATGGAACCCGCCCGTGTCGCCGACATGAACGCGGAGGAGTTGCAGGCCTGGGTCCGCGGGAGCGAGCTCTCCGAGCAGGACGTCCTCGACGCGCTGCGCAACCCATACTGCAGTGTCGAGGTCGCCGAGGCCATCGCCGAGCGCCGCGAGCTGCTCGCCGGGCACACCGTGCGCGAGCTGTTGAGCTCCTTCCGTGGACTGGCCTTTGCGCGCGCGATGGACCTGATCGCCACCCTGCCGTGGACCTCGCTGCTCGCGCTCGCTCAGAACCCGAGGACGCCGCCGATGGTCGGTCGCCAGGCCGAGAAGAAGCTGCTGGCGGTGCTCGTCAGGATGAGCCTCGGCGAGAAGGTCGCGCTGGCCCGCCGGGTCCACCGCCCGTTGCTGCGCCCGCTGATCGACGCCGGAGACCGTCAGGTGCTGATTGCCCTCCTCGACAACCAGCGGCTGTCCGAGAACGACGTGCTCCTGATCCTCAACACCGCGGCGGCGCCTCCGGAGTTCTACGCCGAGCTTGCCCGCCACCATCGCTGGGGGCAGTCGTACGCCGTGCGTGCCGCGCTGGTCCGCTGCCCTCACGCGCCGCTGCCCGTGGCGCTGAGCGCCCTGGTCCAGCTGCGCTCGAGCGACCTCGAAGCCATCGCCGCCAGGCCCGACGTGCCGGAGCCGGTGCGCAGCGCTGCCTCAGCCCTCAAGGAACGAGAAGACAAGGGACTACGAAGAGTGATATCCACGGGCCCCGATCCGGGCGCCGAGTCGCGGGCGGAAGCCTAGCGAATTCCATCAGACAAGAAAGGGCCCGGCGCTTCCCGGGTCCCCGGGGCGCCGGTGACGGTGACCGGGACGGCCGGATTCGGAAACGTCGAGCTTGTCGTGAAGGGTGAGCCGTCGGTTCACTTCTACGCGGAAAGTCAGGCGATCGCCGGCCGCTAGGGTCCGGCCCTTCGGCGTCTCCGGGAGGCTCGTCAAAAGGAAGCGCTAGGGTGACGAGGGGAAGCGTACCTGTGCGGTCCCGTTGAGCCCACACCAACACCGGTACCATCCCCTGCGGCGACCCCGTCAGAGACTCCGTCCACGTGACCATCGGGGGGATGCCATAGGCAACGCGTACGGGGAGTGGTTTCAGGAGGCGCGGCTCAAGGTGCTCGAGCGCGACGGGTACCGATGCCGGACGTGCTGGGCTACTGAGGACCTCGAGGTCCACCATCCCCACTACGGCGACGAAGAAGAGCTCCGGTGGGAGGATCTGGTCACGTTGTGCAAGGTCTGCCATGAGGCGATCACGGACTCGATCCGCGAGCGCCGGTACGCGGGCCGCGAGTAGAAACCCTTCGACATGGCGCAGCCGGGAGGTCACGATGCGGAAGGAGCTGACCGTCAGATTGACGGGCGATCCGAGCTGTCCGGGACTCCTCATGCTCAACGGCCGCCTAGCCGATCCGATGGCCGTCCAGGCGAAGGACCTGAAGGAAACAACTGGAAAACGTACGAAGACCGTACCCGGACCACGAGGAGATGGCTCACCTTGAGTGGTTCGGGTCCCTGTATTGGTCGGCGCAAGACGGGCCATACATCCCGGCGGTGAACGTCGAGGGGATGCTCCTCGAGGCCGCCAAGAAAATCAAGAAGGGGAAACAAGTTTCGTCCGGGGTTTACTGTTCGCATGACTTCCCGGTCGAATACGACGGCCAACGGGACTACCGCGACCTGTGGCCAGATTAACGTTTCCGGCTGACGGTCGGAGTCCGGGTGAAGATGACCCGCGTCATGCGAACACGCCCCCTGTTTCCGAAGTGGTCGGCGGTTGTTTCGATCACCTATGAAGACTCAGTCTTGGACCGTTACGGGTTGCTCGAGATCCTCCGCATCGGGCGTAGTCAGGTCGGGCTGTTGGAGTGGCGACCGAAATACGGACGGTTCATGGTCGAAGAGGCGTAGTCGAACGCCCCCTCCAAGGGGCTACTGGGCGCGACACGGCATGGCTAGCCTTGGCAAGGCTTGGCGCGGCGAGTCAAGGCCTGGCAAGGCATGGCACGGCAAGGCATGGTTTCCTGACCACCGGGTGAGGGGATTCCCTGGCCCCGTAGCCAGGCATGGCTTGGCCGGCCAACGCCCGGCGCGGTGCGGCGGGGCACGGCGCGGCAAGGGATGGCTAGGCTCGGATTTCTGCTCGACTAGGTGAGGCTCCATAGGGTCCGGCGATTTGCCCGCCATAGGCCCGAATTCGGCTCTGAGACAGGACAACACTACGTAACACTTGGATTTACCCTCGGTCACCAGGTTACAGGGCGAGTGTCATAATTCGTTACAGGGCGAGAAGTTACGGCTCCGAGCGGTCGCAGTAAGTCGCTCGGCGAAAAAGGCTTAGGGTAGTTGCTTTCCTACGTAGAGTGATACAATGCTCGTCCCATGATTCTCGAAGCGCCCCAGCCGCCTGCGAATCCGAAGGCCTTCGGGGAGCGGCTGAAGAGCCTCCGCCTCGAGCGCGAGCTGTCCCTCGACGACATCAGCCTGGAGACCAAGATCTCGACACGGGTGCTCGGGGCGCTGGAGTCCGGCGCCTTCCAGTACCTGCCGGAGCGCGTGTTCAGCCGCAGCTTCGTCGGCCAGATCGCACGCGTCATGGACTGCGACCCGGCGCCCTTGCTCGGGGAATTCGATGCGGTCTGGGATGACTACCAGCGGGTTGCGCGAGCCGAGCATCCGCCGGTGCCTGATGAGATCTCCGCCGGGCCCGCGATCCGCTGGCGATTCTGGTTCCCGATCTCGGTGTGTGCAGCGATCCTGGTCGTCGTTGCGGTGTTCATCCTGAGCAGCTCGGAGCGCGGCCAGGCCGCGCTCGTCCAGCAACCGCGCCAGGTCGTCCAGCGCGCCGCGGCCGCGACCCCGGTCGAGACGCCCCAGGCCCCGCCGATTGTGATCCCGGCCAGCGCCGAGGCGCCACCTGACAACGGGCTCGTCGACCTCAAGATCCTCGTCGACCCCAACGAGGAGTGCTGGGTGCGGTACCGGGATCGCGAAGGCCGCACGGAGCAGCGCCTGCTCGAAGGGGGCGAGTCGCTCGAGCTCCAGCTCGAAGGTCCGGTCAAGCTCACCGTCGGCAACGCATCGGCGGCGCGGTTGGTCGTGGGTGGCGTCACCTATGGGGACCTCGGCGTCCCCGGCCAGGTCGTCCACGCCGAAGCGAGCCTGCAGGGGCTGACCGAGCTCGGTGCCGGCCCGGCCTATGACTGAGGGCGGGATCGCGACCGGAAACCAGCTGCTTCAGGCGATCCTGTCCGGCCAGGTTCCGCGACCCGTGCGACTGTTTGCCGCGCAGGGACTGCTGCCGATTCCCCGCGAGGACCTGTTCCGCCTGCAGGCCGTGCTGTCCTCGGACCCGGATCCTGAGCTGGCGGCCGCGGCGACCCAGTCGCTGCAGGCCGAAGATGTGAAGACGCTCATCGACTGGCTCGAGCACGAGGACTTGGAGCCGGTCGTGCTCGACCTGCTGAGCCGGATCCGCTCCGAGGACCAGCTCTGGGCGGCGGTCGCGATCCACGGCCGCACCTCGGACGAGACGATGCGGATGCTGGCTCGGCACGGCGCACCGCTGATCCAGGACATCATCATGACCAACCAGGTCCGCCTGCTGGCGCACCTGGAGATCCTCGACGATCTGCGCGCCAATCCCAGGGTCACCCAGGTGGTGCTGCGCAGGGTGCGGGAGTTCGAGGAGGAGTTCATCGAGAAGGCGATCAGCGGGCAGCTGGTCGCACCCGAGGCGGAGGGCGTCAGCATCGAGGAGGCGCTCGCCGCCCTGCGCGCGATCGGTGCCCACATCCCGCGCGAGGACGCGATGCCGTACCCGAGCCCTGACGATCCCGGCGTCCGCGAGGAAGTGGAGCGGCTCGGGCTCAGCACCTACGGCAGGCTGGCGCGGATGTCGGTCAGGGAGAAAGTCGTGGTTGCGCTGCTGGGAGCCCGCGAGGAGCGGACCATTCTGATCAACTCGCGCAACCGCCTGGTGGTGCGGGCGGTCCTCGCCAGCCCGAAGCTGACCGAATCCGAGGTCGAGCGGTTCGCGGCGGCGAGGAGCGTGTCGGATGAAGCGATCCGGATCATCGCGGGCAACCGACGCTGGATGCAGCAGTACGGGGTGATCCAGGCCTTGGCCCAGAATCCCAAGACGCCGCTGCAGACCGCTCTCCACCTGCTGCCCCGGCTGTCGGTCCGCGATCTCGCTCGCCTGGCGCGGGACCGCAACATCAACCCGGTGGTGCGGCGGCGTGCGCATGAGTTCCACTCTCGTCGGCGCTGAGGGCGGCCGGATCCGCGCTCGGTCGGGGGTGTTTGCGTGGCCGTGCCGGCTGTGGTAGACATGGACGGTCTGAGGGACACGGCAACGGGTCACACCATCGATGGCACATCGGATCACCCTGTATGACACGCTGGGCGTTCAGCGCGACGCCACCGAGCAGGAGATTCGCGCCGCGTTTCGCCGGCTGAGCATGGACCACCACCCTGACCGGTTCGCCGGCGCGAAGCGCGAGGCGGCCGAGCAGCGCTTCCAGGCGATCACCGAGGCCTTCAACGTCCTCAGCCGGCCGGAGAGCCGCGAGCGTTACGACCGCGACCTAGCGCAGCGGTCGACCACCTCGAACAGCAGCCAGATCAACGCCAAGGAGATCGCGCGCCGGTTGGCGGCCAAGGGGGCGGAGGCGCTCCGCGCCGACCGCATCAAGGAGGCGCTCGAGCACCTCAAGGCGGCGGTCGACCACGACGCGGAGTTCGACCGCGCGAACTACTTCCTGGGACTGGCGCTGAGCCGGGTCAAGGGGAGGGAGCGCGATGCCTTGCGCTACCTCGAGCGGGCCGTGGCCCTCGACCAACACAATGCGGTGTACAAGGCGCACGCGGCCGCTGCGGCGCTGGCCGCCGGCATGTCCAGCCGCGCCGAGCGGCTCGCGCAGGATGCCCTGTCTCTCGACCCGACCAGCGACAAGGCGAAGGGCGTGCTGGCCTCGATCCGGGCCGCGTCGGACCCCAAGCGTGAGGGCCTGCTCGGGCGCCTGCGGCGGAAGGAATGAGGCGCGTGCCGCGGGACCCCGAACCCGGACTGGTCATCGAGTCGTGGGGCGCAACCGACGTCGGCATGACACGCCGCCTCAACGAGGACGTGTTCCTCGTCGACGAGAACCTCGGCGTCTACCTGGTTGCGGACGGGATGGGCGGCCACGCGGCTGGGGAGGTGGCGTCCCGGCTCGCGGCCGAGGAGATCATCCGCAACCTGTCGGAGCCCGCCGCCGTCGACAAAGAAACCTGGCCCAGTCACTGGAACATGGCGCGCAGTGCGACCGCGAACCGAGTAGTCGACGCGATCCTGGCCGGTCACGAGCGGGTCACGAGGGCGGTCCGACGCGACTCCGATCTGCGCGGGATGGGGACCACGGTGGTGGTCGCCATGCACCCGGCAAACAGCAGGACACTGGTCATCTGCCACGTCGGAGACAGCCGCGCCTACCGGCTTCGCAAGGGCCGCTTCGAGCTGCTGACCGACGATCACTCGTGGGTGCACGAGCAGGTCGCTGCGGGCTTTCTCAGCGAGGAGGCTGCCCGGGCGCACCCGCTCAAGAACGTCGTGACCCAGGCCCTCGGCGGCAGCGGCGACCCCCGGGTCGACATCCTCGAGACCGAGCTTGGGGAGGGCGACCTCTACCTGCTGTGCTCGGACGGGCTCAACTCGATGCTGTCGGACGAGGAAATCGTTGAGGTCCTCGGGGCCGGCGAGTCCCTCGAGGGGATGGCGTCGGCGCTGATAGCGGCGGCCAACGAGCGCGGCGGCCACGACAACATCAGCGTCGTGCTGCTGAGGCCCCAGGCCGCCGCCGGGAACTGACCGCGGCTCGGCCTCGGGCGCGACGTGCAGCGTTTCGAGGCAGGGGCGCGCCGCGACCTTCCACGTACAACCGGCCGCGCCGGCCGGGATTGCCGGGAATGGCAGCGATCGCCCCGGCAGTTGCACTCGGCGGCGCGCCGACGACCGTTTGGAGATGACCATGACCGACTTCTCGCTGCCGCCGCACCCGCGCTTCGCGGGCGTGCCCGGGCCGCTGGTGCTCGCGATACTGGACGGTGTCGGCCTGTACCGGGGGCGCGCGGAGGGCTACCAGGCCAACGCCTTCGACCTCGCCTCCACTCCGAACCTCGACCGCCTGTTCGCAACCGCGCCGGTGTTCCTGCGGCTGGCCGCGCACGGCCTCGCGGTGGGCCTGCCGAGCGATGCCGACATGGGAAACTCCGAGGTCGGCCACAACGCGATGGGAGCGGGGCGGATCTTCGAGCAGGGCGCCAAGCTGGTCGACCAGGCGATCGCGTCGGGCGCACTGTTCCGGGGTCCGGTGTGGCAGCGGCTCGTGCGCAACGTGATCGAGCACGGCTCGACCTTCCACCTGATCGGCCTGCTGTCCGACGGGAACGTGCACAGCCACATCCGGCACCTCGAGGCGTTGCTCGACCGGCTCCCCGTCGACGGCGTGCGCCGGATCCGGGTCCACCCGCTGGCCGACGGCCGCGATGTCGACCCGGTGACCTACCACGTCTACCTGGACCGCCTCGAGCGCGCGCTCGCCGAGCTGGCGAAGACCGGAGTGGACGCGGCGGTCGCCTCCGGCGGCGGCCGCATGCGCATCACCATGGACCGCTACAACGCCGACTGGGAGATGGTGCGGCGCGGCTGGCAGATCCACGTCCACGGAGAGGGCCGCAGCTTCCGGTCGGCGCAGCAGGCGGTGTGCGAGCTCCGCGCCGCACAGCCCGGGGTGATCGATCAGGACCTGCCGCCCTTCGTGGTGGTCGGCGACGACGGGCGGCCGCTCGGTCCGATCGTCGACGGGGACTCGGTGGTGTTCTTCAACTTCCGGGGCGATCGTGCGCTCGAGATCTCGCGGGCCTTCACCGAGCCCGGCTTCGCCGAGTTCGACCGCGGACGGTGGCCGCGCGTCCAGTACGCCGGGATGATGGAGTACGACGGCGATCTGCGGATCCCCGAGGCGTACCTCGTCGAGCCGCCGGCGATCTCGCGGACCGTCTCGGAGTACCTGGTGCACAACGGGGTCTCGCAGCTGGCGGTGGCCGAGACCCAGAAGTTCGGCCACGTGACCTACTTCTGGAACGGCAACAACTCGGAGAAGTTCGACGCGACGCGCGAGGAGTGGGTCGAGATCCCATCCGACAGGATTGCGTTCGAGCACGCGCCGGCGATGAAGGCGCGCGAGGTGTGCCAGGTGGTCGTCGATCGGCTGGCACGGAACACGCACCGCTTTCTGCGGGTCAACTTCGCCAACGGCGACATGGTCGGGCACACCGGGGTGCTGGCGGCCGCCGTCGCGGCGATGGAGGTGGTCGACGAGTGCGTGGGCGCCCTCGAGCGGGCGGTCGCGGCCGCCAAGGGGACGCTGATCGTGACTGCGGACCACGGCAACCTCGAAATGATGTGGGAGGTCGACGACGCGACCGGCAACGTCAAGCGGCGCGTCGGCGGCGCGCCGGTGATCAAGACGAGCCACACCCTGAACCCGGTGCCGTGGCTGCTGACGGGCGTCGCCGCCGACCGATTCGAGGCCGACAACGCGGTTGACCACCCAGGGCTCGGCAATCTCGCCGCGACCCTGCTCCTGCTGCTCGGCTTTTCCGCCCCGGAGGACTACCTGCCGGCACTGATCCGGCTGCGCTTCTGAGCCGCACTCGATTGACCGTCGATCCGGGCCTCTGCTAGAGTCTCGGCCCATGGCATCCGGCAACATTCTCTTCCTGGAGCCTATCGAACGCCTGCGCGACGAGATCGCTGGCCTGGAGGGGACCGCGGCCGTCGACCGCCGGGCGGCCGCGCGGCTGCGCGAGGCACGGCGCGAGCTGGTCGCCACCATCGACTCGATCTTCTCCTCGCTGACGCCATGGCAACGGTGCCAGATCGCGCGTCACCACGAGCGCCCATACACCCTCGACTACATCGACACCATCTTCACCTCGTTCACACAGCTTCACGGCGACCGGCGCTTTGCCGACGACCCGGCGGTCGTCGCCGGGTTCGCCTTGTTCGACGGCGACCCGGTGGCCGTGGTCGGGCACCAGAAGGGGCGCGACACCAACGAGAAGCTGCGGCGCAACTTCGGCATGCCACGACCGGAGGGATACCGGAAGGCGATGCGGATCATGCGGCTGGCCGTGCGCTTCCGCCGGCCGATTGTCTCCTTCGTCGACACCCCCGGCGCCTACCCCGGCATCCACGCCGAGGAGCGCGGCCAGGCGGAGGCGATCGCTGACAACCTGATCGAGATGTCCCGGCTGCCGGTGCCGATCGTGGTCGTGGTGACCGGGGAAGGCGGATCGGGAGGCGCACTCGCACTCGGCATCGGGGACCGGGTGCTGATGCTCGAGCACGCGATCTACTCCGTGATCTCACCCGAGGGGTGCGCCGCGATCCTGTGGAAGGACCAGAACCGCGCCGAGGATGCGGCCAAGTCCCTCCGTCTGACCGCGCGCGATCTCAAGCACTTCGGGGTGGTGGACGAGGTCCTCCCCGAGCCTCATGGCGGGGCCCACATGGACCCGCGCGCGACGGCGGAAACCGTCGGGGCTGCGATCCGGCGCCACCTCCGGCAGCTGCGCAAGATGAAGGCCGATGCGCTGCTCGCCCGCCGCTACAAGAAATACCGCGCGCTGGGCGTCTACTCCGACCGCTAGCCCGCGCCAGCGCTCCACCGCCCGGGAGTGCGGTACCCTCGTTGGGGACATGTGCCGCATTCCGCTGCTCCTGAGGCCCGCATGAGCGCGATCGCGCGCAAGTGGATCCGCTACGTCACGGCGATACTGATCGCGGTCTCGATCGCGGCCCTGGTCGTCATCGGCGTGCAGCGGTCGCGCAGCATGGCGCGCCCGGCTGGGGATCGAACCCCGCCGGTGGCCGAGGGCGAGGTCGACGACCCCGCGGTCGGCATCTACACCGGCTTCGAGTACGTCGAGAGCATCGCCGGCAAGGCGATCTTCGCCCTGCGCTCGCTGCGGACGCTGGGGCGGTCGTCGGGCTGGCATGAGATCGAGGGCGTTCAGCTCCAGCTCTACGACGCCGGCGTTGCCGGCCCGGTGGTGACGGCGGCGGCGGCGAGCTTCAACGTTGAGACCCGCGACGCAGAGCTGCGCGGCCCGATCCACGTCAGCTTCCCGAGCGGGGGCACGGTCACCACCCAGAGCGGCCACTTCGAGGCGAGCAGCCGCCGGTTCGTCACCGATTCCGAGGTCGTGTTCATGAGCGGCGGCACCGTCGCCGAGGCCGGCCAGGCGATGTACCTGATGAATGACGATCAGCTCGTGCTCGCCGACGGCGCGCTGCTGACCTCGGGTGGGACCACGCTGCAGGCTGACACGATCGTCTACCAGCGGGGACGCGGCACGATCGAGTTCCCACACGGGTGCAAGGTCGTCCAGGGGGAGGCCTGGATCATGGCCCCCTCCGCGACCGTGGAGCTGGCCGAGCCGGAAGGACCGCCGCAGCGGGTGACCTTCCGGGGAGGGGTCAAGGCTCGCGGTCCCGGCGGCGGCGGCCGCGATGGCAGCGAGCTCGCGGCGGAGACCGTGGTCGCGGAGCGCGACGGCCACGGTAATTGGCAGATCGACGCCTCGACCACCGGCGATTGGGTGGCGGTGGTCTTGCGCGGCAGTGACGCGTTCTTCGAGCGCAGGCTGCGGACGCGCATCCTGCGCGGCGTGCTCGCGCCGGACGGCCCGCTCAACCTGCGCGCTGACGACGGCGTCTGCCTGGACGAGATCCCGGTCGACGCAGATCCCAGGTCGGCAGAGGCGGCGGCCGCGCGGGTGTGGTTCAAGGACGGCCTCGCCACTGACATGCAGCTCGAGCAGCAGGTGGTGATCCGCGGCGAGGGCATCGAGGCGACGGGTTATCGGGCGCGCTTCTCATCGATCGCTGGGATCACGATGCTCCACGGCGACCCGACCGCCCTCGAGCGGGCGTCGGTGACATCGCCGCGCGGGCACATCACCAGCGATCAGATTCAGATCAGCGACCGCGACGGCCGACTGGAGGCGCGGGGCAAGGTTCAGGGTTCCCTCAGCGAGGTCGCAATCCTCGGCAGCGAGACCGGTGACGGCGCCGGGCCGCTTCACTTTGCGGCGGAGCTGCTCGAGGTGACCGGGTCCGGCGCGAGCTACCGGCTGCGGGACGGCGCGCGGCTCTGGCAGGGAAAGCGGCTGCTGACCGCCGACGATGTCTCCTACCGCGAGGAGGCGGGCGTCGTGGAAGCGTCCGGACACGTGCGTGCGACCTTTCCTTCGAGTCAGGTCGACCGCTCCGAGGCGGCCGCTGGCGAGGTCGTGATCGCAGCCAGGTCGTTGACCTACGAGCGGTTCGGGGGCCGCGCCGTGTTCAGGGGCGACGTCCGTTACAGCGACCCGGACAACGTGCTGTCCGCGACCGAGCTCGCCGCGGAGTTCGACGAGCAGGACGAGATCCGGAAGGTCGAGGCGACCGGCGACGTCGAGCTGCGCGAGCTGGCCACCGGAAGAACCATGACCGCGCAGCACGCGATCCGTGACGTGGAGCAGGGGACAGTGGTCGCTACCGGATCGCCGGTGCGCCTCGAGGATGCCACCGGTTCGGCAGTGTCGAGCTCTTCGTTGACCTGGAATCAGGCGGATGGTAGTGTCACCGTCGCTGGCGGCACCGAGACCATCTACTACCCGGAGGAGGGACGCTGAGTCCGCAAGCTCTCGATCTTGTCGCCGACAGTCTGCGCAAGTCCTACCGCGGGCGAAAGGTGGTGGATGGCGTCTCGCTGAGCATAGCGCCCGGCGAGATCGTCGGTCTGCTCGGCCCGAACGGCGCCGGTAAGACCACCTGCTTCTACATGATGGTCGGCCTGGTCGAGCCTGACGGCGGCCGGGTGATGCTCGGCGAGGACGACATCACCTCCTGGCCGATGTTCCGCCGGGCTCGCGCCGGCGTGGCCTACCTCGCGCAGGAACCGAGCGCGTTTCGACGACTCGACGTCCAAGACAACATCTGGATGGTGCTCGAGGCGCTCGGCACCGATGCCGGCGAGGCGCAGCGCCGGATCGACGGCCTTCTCGAAGACTTCGGGCTGAGCGCCCTGCGCCACCAGCGTGCCGAGACGCTGTCCGGCGGCGAGAGACGCCGACTCGAGGTCGCCCGGTCGCTCGCCATCGACCCCACGTTCATCCTGCTCGACGAGCCGTTCGCCGGCATTGACCCGCTCGCTGTGATCGATCTACAGCGCATCATTAGCCATCTCAAGTCATTGGGAATAGGCGTGTTAATCACGGATCACAACGTTCGTGAGACGTTGAAGATCACGGACCGCGCCTATATAATCAAGGACGGCAAGATTTTTGCTACGGGGGATCCAGTTGGGCTGTCCGACAACGAGGACGTGCGGCGGATCTACCTGGGAGAAGAATTCCGTCTGTGAGGCGGTCGCCGGCCCTCACAGTGACAGTGCCGTGATCTCGAGCTCTCACAACCATGGCCCTTGAACAGAAGCTCCGGCTGAAGCTCGCCCAGCGGCTCGTCATGACGCCGTCGCTGCAGCAGGCGATCAAGCTGCTGCAGCTGTCGCGCCTCGAGCTCGAGGAAACGCTGTCCCAGGAGATCCTGGAGAACCCGATCCTGGACGTCGACGAGGTGGCAGAGGAAGCGGCCCTGAGTGAGGACCTGACCGCTGCCGCTGGGGCCGAGAGCCAACCAGCGGAGGGTGGTGGGGAGGAGCTGGCAGCGGCCCCGGAGGAGTCCGCCTCGCCGCTCGTCGAGCCGACCGGGGACGAGTCGGGAGCGGCGGCAGCGGACGAGGCGCCGTTGCCGTCGGCTGAGGAAACCTACGCCGACATTGATGTCGAGGCGTTCTTCTCGGACTACCTGGGAGACGGCCGGTCCGAAGGCCCGTCGATGGTCTCGTTCGACCGCGACGATGAGATGCCCCTCGAAAACGTGGTGTCAGCGGCTCCGGACCTCTCGGCCCACCTCATCTGGCAGATCCACCTCATCGACTGCCCTCAGGACCTCGTTGAGGCCTGTGAGTTCATCATCGGCAACCTCGACGAAGATGGGTTCCTGGGCGCGAGCGACGATGAGATCCAGCGGGCGACCGGCCTTCCGGCCGAACGAATCGCCGAGGCGCTGACCGTCGTTCGCGCGCTCGATCCGACCGGGGTCGGGGCACGCACCTTGCAGGAGTGCCTCATCCTGCAGATCGACGCGCTGGCGAGGTCGGCCTCCGACGAGACCGAGATGGCGCTGCTCGCGAGGGTGCGCGAGATTGTCGCGGAGCACTGGGACGAGCTGCTCCATCAGCGCTGGGAGAGAATCGCCGCCGCTATGGGCTGGGAGGTTGCTGACCTCAAGCCCGTGCTCGACGTGATCCAGCGCCTGGAGCCGAAGCCGGGGCGCGGCTACACCAACGACCGGAGCCAGTACATCGAGCCGGACGTCTATGTTCACGAAAAGGATGGCGAGTACACGGTCACCCTCAACGACGACGGCCTGCCGAAGCTCCGAATCAACTCAAGCTACGCCCGGATGCTGGAGGGCGGCGCGGTCGACCCGCAGGTGGGGGACTACCTGCGCGAAAAGATGCGCAACGCGGTCTGGCTCATGAAGAGCATCGACCAGCGTCAGCGAACCATCTACAAGGTCGCCCGCAGTATTGTCTCCTTCCAGCGCGAGTTCCTCGACGGCGGGATCGAGCACCTGCGCCCGATGGTTCTGCGCCAAGTGGCCGAGGATATCGGCATGCACGAGTCGACCATCTCGCGGGTTGTCAGCAACAAGTACATGTACACCCCGCGCGGGCTGTTCCCGATGAAGTTCTTCTTCCACTCGGGAGTGGACTCCGCGCGGGGCGAGAACATCTCGTCGCTGGTAGTCAAGGAGCGGATCCGCAAGCTGATCGACGCCGAGGATCCGGGCCATCCGCTGTCCGACTCCAAGATCATGAAGCTGCTGCAGCGGGAGGGCATCCGGCTCGCCCGCAGAACGGTCGCGAAGTACCGGGAGGAGATGTTTCTGGCGTCATCGGACAAGCGCAGGAAAGTGTTCTGATATGGGAGGACACCGATGAAGATCGAGTACGTCGCGCGCAAGGTGGATCTGAGTGACGACGCTCGCCAGGTGGCCGAGAAGAAACTGGCCAAGATCAAGAAGTACTTCAACGACATCCTCGACGTTCGTCTCGAGCTCGAGCAGGAGCGCCATCTGTTCGTAGCCGACCTGCTGGTTCGGGGGAAGGACTTCGACATCAAGTCGACCAGCCAGAACAAGGACCTCACCACTGCCATTCAAGACGCCGTCGACAAGCTCGAGATCCAGGCGCGGCGCGCCAAGACCAAGCTCAAGCACCACAAGAGCCGCACCGGCCGCGGCGAGGTGCCGGTCGAGGGTCCCGAGGCCGAGCCCGAGCCCGCCCCGGCTGGCGAGGCGCGGATCGTCGAGCGCAGCACGATCACCGTGAAGCCGATGAGCGTCGAGGAGGCGGTAATGCAGCTCGAGAAGTCGCGCAGCGACTTCCTGGTGTTCCGAAACTCCTCGAGCGATTCCATCAACGTTCTCTACCGGCGGACCGGCCATGACCTCGGCCTGATCACGCCCGAGTCCTGATGAACATCCGCGACTTCGCGGACCGCGACCGCATCGTGCTGGATGTCGCCGCACGAGACGTGATGGACGCGCTTCACGCCGCTGCGACTGCCGCCGCCCCGAGGCTGCAGAGCGATGTCTCCCAGTTGGTCGCGGCGCTGCTTGCGCGCGAGCGTCTCGGCTCGACGGCGGTGGGTATGGGATTCGCCATCCCGCACGGCAAGGTCAACGGCGTCTCGACCGTCGACCTGTCGCTCGTGCGCTTTGCCGGCCCGGTTGACTTCGGTGCTCCGGACGACAGCCCGGTGCGCTTCCTGTTCGTAGTGTTCTCGCCCCCGGAGCAGCCGACCGCGCACCTCAAGATCTTGTCCCAGATCGCCCGCGTCCTGAAGCGGGAGGACCTGCGGCAAGCGCTGCTCGAGGCGCCCGACCGGGACGAGGTGATCGCCGCGCTGCGCCGGGCGGCGGACGCGGAGGGACTGTGAACGCTAACGCGCGCTCGATTTCGGTGCGGACGCTGTTCGAGGACGAGCGGCTGCGGGCGATGCATCTCGAGGTCGCGGCCGGGGCAGCCGGCCTCGATCGACGGTGGGTCACCAACCCCCGCCTCCAAAAGCCGGGGCTCGCCCTCGCTGGCTACCTCCCGTACGTCAAGCCCGGCCGGGTCCAGATTCTTGGCGAGTCGGAGTACGCCTACCTGGCAACCATGGATCCCGGCGAGGCGGCGTCCCGGCTGATCCGGCTGGTCGAGCTCGAGGTGCCGTGCATCGTCTCCGCGAAGGGGCTGCGGCCGTCCGACGAGGTGCTGCGGCGATCCGACGAGCTCGAGGTGCCGTTTCTGGCGTCGGCAATCCGGACTTCGGACCTGATCGGGGGGCTCTCCGCCTTCCTCGAGGAAGAGTTGGCGCCCCGCGTCCAGCTCCACGGCGTGCTGGTCGACGTGTTCTCGCTCGGCACCCTGATCGTCGGCGACGCCGGCATCGGCAAGAGCGAGTGCGCGCTCGAGTTGGTCTACCGCGGTCACCGGCTGGTGGCCGACGATCTGGTCGTGATCCGGCGCACCCACGCGCATGGCCTGGTGGGATCGCCACACGAGCTGCTCGAGAACTACCTCGAGCTGCGCGGCGTCGGAATCATCGATCTGCGCAACCACTTCGGCATGACGGCGACCTCGCCCTCGATCCCGGTCTCTCTCGTGATCCGGCTCGTGAAGCTGGGGCCCGACTCCCGGAAGCTCGAGCAGAAGTGGCGCGAGCAGGTGATGGAGAACCCCCACTCGTGGCCGACGACGGAGGAGATCCTCGGTATCGAGATTCCGCTCTACACGATGGTGGTCGCGCCTGGCAGGGACCTCGCGATCATGGTCGAGACCGCCGTCCGCAAGTGCCTGCTCGCCCAGCGCGGCATCCAAGACGAGCGTGACTTCCTGGAGGCGATCAACGATATCGCCGCCAGGCGCGGCATCGACACCGACGAGGGCAGCGATGGCTGAACAGCCGTTCCGCGGACCGTTCGTGATCACCGGCCTGTCGGGCTCCGGCAAGACAGTGCTCAGCCGCAGCCTCGAAGACCTCGGCTACGTGTGCGTCGACAACATTCCGCTCGAACTGGTGCCGGAGCTGTTCTCGACGTCGAAGGCGGAGCTCGAGAAGCTGGTCGTGGTCGTCGACGTGCGGACGCGCGGCTTGACCGAGAAGTTCGCCGAGATCCTCCGCGAGCTGTCAGAGGTCTGCAGCGCGCTGCGGGTGGTCTTCGTGGAGGCGACCCCGATCGTGCTGATGCGGCGCTTTTCGATCGCGCGCCGGCCGCATCCCCTGCGTGACCGCAGCCTCGAGCAGGCGATCGCGGACGAACGGGCCTCGCTGATGCCGGTCCGGGAGCTCGCCGACTTGATCATCGACACCAGCCAACTCACCCCGCACGACCTCAAGCGGCAGATCCTCTCACTCGCCGGCTCGACCGACACCACGCAAAAGATGGTCGTGGCGGTCCAGAGCTTCTCCTACCTCCAGGGCGCGCCGGTCACTGCCAGCGTCGTGTTCGACGTTCGCTTTCTCCCCAACCCCTACTTCCAGGACGAGCTCCGCTCGCTGGCCGGCGACGACGATGCGGTGGTCGAGTGGTTCGGTCGATTCCCGGAGGTTGGCGAGGCGATCGGACGGCTGGTGGACCTGCTACTCTACCTGCTGCCTCGCTACGCCCACGAGCTGAAGGCCGAGGTCACCATCGCGGTGGGGTGCACCGGCGGCCGGCACCGCTCGGTGTTCGTGGCGCAACGGGTCGCCGCGGCGGTCCGCGAGGCTGGTTACGATGTCGTCGTCCACCACCGCGACAGGGACCGGTGGAGGTAGACATGATCCCGGTGTTGGTGCTGACCCACGGTGATCTCGCGGTCGCCCTCCTCGACGCCGCGCGGACCATCGACCCGCAGCTCGCGGACCGGACCGAGGCCCTCGCACTGCCGTGGGACGTGGACTCGGACTCGGCGAGCGGGTCGCTGAAGCAACGGCTGCGCGACCTGGACAAGGGCGAGGGCGTGCTCATCCTGACCGACATGTTCGGGGGGACGGCGACCAACGTGGCCCTGCCGTTTCTCGACCCGAATCGGGTCGAGATCGTGACCGGGGTGAACCTCCCCATGCTCGTGAAGCTGGGCTCGCTGCGCGGCCAGGAGCTGCCGCTTGGCGAAATCGCCCTGCGGCTCACGGCCGCTGCACAGAAGAGCATCCGCGTCGCCAGCGAGTTCCTGCGATCGAAGAACTTTCGCGCCGGCTGACGCTCACCCGCTACAATGACGAGAACCGCACGGCCACCCGGGTCACGCGGTCGACCAGTTGACCGTGCAGGAGTCTGATGGCATGACGCAGCAGCAGGTGGAGATCATCAACCGACTCGGGCTCCACGCCCGCGCCGCGGCCAAGCTCGTGCACACGGCGAACGGTTTTCGATCCCAGGTCTATGTGGGCACCGGCGAGGAAGAAGTGAACGCGAAATCGATTCTCGGGCTGCTCACTCTCGCGGCGACCAAGGGCACGCCGCTGATGGTGCGCGCAGAGGGAGAGGACGAGGAGGAGGCGGTGAGGGCGGTGGTCGCGCTGTTCGCGGACCGGTTCGGGGAAGGGGAATGAGCCACACCTCGCTGTCGGGCATGGGCGTCAGCCCCGGGATCGCCATCGGCAAGCCGGTGATCCACGAAAGCCTGCCGATCTCCACGGTCCGCATCGGCCTACCGCTCGCCGAGGTCGAGGCCGAGGTCGCGCGCTTCCGCGACGCGGTTGCGACCGCCGTCGAGGGCATGCGAGAGAACCAGCAGCGGGCGACGCGGCAGATGGGGGCGGAGTACGCCGGCATCTTCGAGGCCCACCAGTTGATCGCCTCGGATCCGACCTTCCTCGAGCCGGTCGAGGACATCATCCGCTCGCAGCAGGTGAACGCGGAGTGGGCGCTCGACTCGGTGGTGGCCAACTTCGTCAAGCGCTTCGAGGCCCTGCCCGACGCCCACCTCGCCGACCGCAAGCTCGACGTGCTCGACGTCGCCACCCAGATTCTCAAGGCGCTCCACGGCTTCGACCTGGGCGAGCTCCGGGCGCTCGACCACCCGGTGATCCTGGTGGCGAGCGACCTGTCGCCGTCGACGACGGTGCAGCTCCCGCTCGACAAGGTGCTCGGCTTCGTGCTCGAGATGGGCGGGCCGACGGCGCACACGACGATCATCGCGCGCTCGCTGGGGATCCCGGTGGTGGTCGGCGCCCACGGCGTCTGCCAGCTCGCGCAGCACGCGCAGGAGGTCGCGCTCGATGCCTTCGAGGGGCGGATCGTGTTCGATCCGAACCCTGCTGAAATCAGCGAGTTCCAGTCACGGCAGCGCGAGCACCGGGAGCAGCAGGCGCAGCTGCTGCAGATGCGCACGCTGCCGACCGTCACCCGCGACGGCCAGCCGATGGAGTTGATGGCCAATATCGACCTGACCGACGAGGTGAAGACCGCCGTCGACTGGAACGTGGTCGGAATCGGCCTCTACCGCTCCGAGTTCCTGTACATGAAGCTGAGCCCCAACCTGCCCTCGGAGGAGGACCACCTCGCGGTTTATCGCGACCTCGTGGAACGCATGGAAGGACGGCCGGTCACGATCCGCACCTTCGACCTCGGCGGCAAGAAGCTGGCGCGTGAGGTGATCGGCGCGACCGAGGCCAACCCGGTGCTCGGGCTGCGTGGCATCCGCCTGTGCTTCTCCCAGCCGGAGTTCTTTCGGACCCAGCTGCGGGCGCTGCTGCGGGTGGCGGGCGAGTACCCGACCGGACGCGTCCGGATCATGTTCCCGTTGATCTCGGGCATCGAGGAGTTCCGGGTCGCCCGGCTGCTCGTGCGCCGGCTGTGCGCGGAGCTACGGCAAGAAGGGCGCAGTGCGCCGGACGGGATTCCGCTCGGCGCCATGGTCGAGGTCCCGTCCTCGGCTGTCATGGCTGAGGACCTCGCCCGCGAGACCGACTTCCTGTCGATCGGAACCAACGACCTGATTCAGTACTCGCTGGCCGTCGACCGGTCCAACGAGCAGGTCGCGCATCTCTACCGGCCGACCAGCCCGGCGGTGCTGCGGATGATCGCCGGCGTGCGCGCGGCGGGGGACGCGGCCGGCGTTCCGGTGACGATCTGCGGCGAGATGGCCGCGGACCCCCTGATGGTGCCGCTGCTCGTCGGGCTCGGGCTGCGGAGCTTCAGCATGAACCCGCAGGCCGTGCCGGTGGTGCGCGCGTTGATCCGGCAGCTGTCGTACCGGGATTCGGTGCAGATGGCGCGGCAGGCGTTGGGGATGGTGACCTCGCGCGAGGTCGAGGAGTTCCTGCTCGAGCGGCTTGCCATCGTGCTCGCGAAGACCAAGATTCGGGTGTAGGGTTGAGTCGATGGGGAGCGTGGCTGTTCGTTTCGTGGACAAGCCGTGGGGGCACGAGGAGATCTTCGCCCACACCGACCGCTACGTCGGCAAGATCCTGTGCATCAAGGCCGGCGAGGCGCTCAGCCTCCAATACCACCGCCGTAAGGAGGAGACGCTGCGGGTCCTCGACGGCGTGGTCGAACTCGCCGCGGGTGACGGTCCCGATCGGCTGGTGACGCATCGGCTTGAGGGCGGCGCGGTGTTCCACCTGCCCCCGGCCACCCTCCATCGCCTGACGGCGGTCACCGACTGCCGCCTGCTGGAGGTTTCGACACCCGAGCTCGATGACGTGGTCCGGCTCGATGACCGCTACGGCCGGACCGGAACCAGCGACCCATGATGGACAGGGGGGCAGCCATGGACCGGCACTACGTGCAGACGATGATTCTCCGGCTCCAGCTGGCGCTCGGGTTGGCGCTGGCGGCCGGCACTGCCGCTGCGTCCGAGCCGTCACCGACACCGACCCCGGCGGCAACCCGGACTCCGATCGTGATCACCGACGACAACCTGGCCGATTACGCGGCCCAGGGGCACCTCACCACCGCGGATGGCAACACCGCCGCGTCGAAGGCTGCCGGGCGCCGGCCGGTTCATCGCACGGGGGGCGACGCCAACACCCGGATCGAGGATGCGGCCGCGGACGCGGACAGCCTGGCCGCGGACGAGAAGCGGCAGTACTGGCGTCGTCGCTACCAGCAGCAGCTCGAGCTCATCGCCTCGATCGAGGACCAGATTGCGATCCTGGATCGCGAAATCCCGGGCCTGTGGCGCGACTTCTACGCCTGGGACGACCCCGCGTACCGCGATGGCGTCATCAAGGTCCAGCTCGATGCCGCGCTCGCGAGGTCGGAGCGTCTCAAACAGCAGATCGGGGTCGAGCAGGAGCAGCTCACGAAGATCCGGGTCGAGGCGCGCAAGGCCGGCGCGGAGCCTGGGTGGTTCCGTGGGCTCGACGTGCCGACGCCGATCGCCACCCCCGGGAACTAGCGGCGACGCACGCGAGTTTCCGGGAAGGAATCGAGCGGTGAGTCGAAGTGAGAATGAGATCTTATTTCATCGAGACCTGGGGCTGTCAGATGAACCATCATGACAGCGAGCGGCTGGAAGGGCAGCTGCTCCGACATGGTCTCGAGCCGGCGCGCGACGCCGATCGCGCCGACCTCGTCCTCCTCAACACCTGCTCGGTCCGCGACCGCCCGGTGCGCAAGATCGCGAGCCGGATCGGCGAGTTGGCCCGGTGCACGCCGCCGCCCATGGTCGGTGTCTGCGGATGCGTGGCCGAGCAGGAAGGACAGGCGCTGCTCGACCGGTCCCCGCTGGTCCGCTTCGTTCTCGGTCCCGGCCAGATCGGCCGCCTCGGCGAGGCGCTGCGCGCGGTCGCTCGCGGCGATCGTGCGCTCCTGGTCGGATTCGACGCGGACTCCGGAAGCGACCGGCGTGAGGTTTCGCGCCGCAGCCCGACCCGCGGCATGATCACCGTGATCGAGGGCTGTGACGAGTTCTGCACCTTCTGCATCGTGCCCTACACCCGCGGGCGCGAGCGCAGCCGCCCGATGGGCGAGGTCCTCGACGAGGTGAACGGGCTGGTGGCTGGCGGCATGCGCGAGGTCGAGCTGCTCGGTCAGACCATCAACTCCTACCGCTGTCCGACAACCGGGGCCGACTTCGCCGCGCTGCTGGACGCGGTTGCGGAGGTGGCGGGGCTCGATCGGATTCGCTACGTCACCTCCCACCCCCGCCACTTCGACGACCGCCTGATCGAGGTGCTGGCGCGCCGTCCGGCCGTGTCGCGCTACCTTCACCTGCCGGTCCAGGCCGGATCGAATTGCGTCCTGCGCCGGATGCATCGCCGATACACCCGTGAGGAGTTCCTCGCCCTGGTGTCGCGCATCCGCAGCGCAGTCCCCGACATCAACCTCTCGACCGACGTCATCGTCGGCTTCCCCGGCGAGACCGACGAGGATTTCGTCGCGACCCTGGACTTGATCGAGCGGGTCCGTTTCGGCCAGGTCTTCGGGTTCGCATTTTCGCCGCGGCCAGGCACCCCGGCCGCTCGTTATCCTGACCAGGTGCCGGAGGCGGTCCGCAAAGAGCGGCTGCAGCGGCTGTTCGAGCTCACCGACCGGATCACCCTCGAGCTCAACCGGTCACTGGTGGGAACGCTGTCCAGGGTCCTGATCGACGGCGGGAGCCGCCGCGATCCGAACGTCTGGCAGGGCAGGGGAGAGGACAACCGGGTCGTCAATTTCCCCGGCAACGGGGGTGCGGGCATCGGCGACGTGGTCGAGGTGCGGATCGTGCGCGCCGCGGCCCACTCGCTGATCGGCGAGGTTGAAACCAGCGCGCCGCCGCGGCTGCCGGTGCTGCCCCCGGCTTGACAAGCCGGCCTCCGGTCGACACATTGAAGGCATGCGCAAGGCCGCCGAACACCGCCCGCCGGTCCGGATGACGGTCCGGGCCCTGGTCATGGACCCGGTCTCCAACATGCCGGTGGTGATCCTGCAGGACGACGACCAGACCAGGCTCCTGCCGATCTGGATCGGCGTCTGCGAGGCCAACGCCATCTCCCTCGTCCTCGAAGGCGTGCCGACGCCGCGACCGATGACGCACGACCTGATCCGGGAGCTGCTCACCGCCACCGGGTTCACCGTCGATCACGTGCTGATCCACACGCTGTCCGACAGCGTGTTCCTGGCCTCGATCCACCTCGTCAACGGTACAGGCGAGGCCCGGGAGGTGGACTCCCGCCCGTCGGACGCGCTCGCCCTCGCGCTGCGGACCAACTCCGTGATCCTGGTCGATCCCGACGTCCTGACCAAGGCCGTCGTTTCCGAGCCCAGCCAAGACGAGGCCATCCGCTCGATCCTCGAACGCCTCCGTCCGGAGGACCTCGGCGAGTACGAGATGTAGCCGGACAAAATTGACACCGTTTCGCACCTCCCCCCATAATGGTCGACGCCGGAGGCAGCAAGGCGTCACATGATCGTTGCGATCACCAACCAGAAGGGCGGGGTTGGCAAGACCACCACCGCCATCAGTCTCGCCGCTGGGTTCGCCCACAAGGGGCTCGACACTCTGCTCGTCGACCTCGACCCGCAGGCCAACTCGACGATGTCCTTCGTCGACCTCGACCAGCTCGACGGCAACATGTTCGACGTGCTCCGCGGCGGCCTCCAGCTCGCCGACGTGATCGTTCCCACCAGCCACAAGCATCTGTGGGTGGCGCCGTCGCGCATCGCCATGGCAAAGCTCGAGGTGTCCATGGTCGGCGAGCTCGACGCCCCGTACCGGCTGAAGGACGCCTTCGACCGCCTCGAGGCCGGCTTTGACGCCATCATCATCGACACACCGCCGACTCTCGGCCTGACCACGGTCAACGCGCTGGTCGCCGCCACCCATGTCCTGATCCCGATCCAGTCGTCCTACTTCGCGCTCGAGGGCACCGACGACCTCCTGGAGACCATCGACAAGATCAAGGCGAGGCCCAACACCGAGCTGCAGCTGCTCGGCGTCCTGGTGACCATGTTCGATCGCCGCACCATCCTGTCGCGGCAGGTGCTCAAAGAGATCAAGGCCGTGTTCGGACGCCTCGTCTTCAAGACGGTGATCACCAAGTCGGTGCGCCTCGAGGAAGCTCCGGCCCACCAGCTCAGCATTTTCGAGCACGCGCCCCGTTCGAGCGGCGCCTACGAGTACTACCGGCTCTGCGAGGAGGTTCTGCAGCGTGTCGGATCCGAGTAAGCCGGGCGTCGGCCTGCCCCCCAAGAAGCGCATGCGCCATGATCGCCACTTCGTAGACGAGCTGGCGCAGCGGATGGGGGAGGGCATTGGCCGCATGTTCCGGATCACGGCCATCACGGCCAACCCGGACCAGCCGCGATCGACCCTGGGCGACCTCTCCGAGCTGATGGCGAGCATCCAGAGGCATGGCGTCCTCGAGCCCCTGCTCGTGCGGCGCCGCGCCGACGGTCTCTACCAGCTCGTTGCGGGTGAGCGCCGGTTCCACGCCGCCATGCAGGCAGGCCTGTCCGAGGTGCCGTGTATCGAGGTTGCCGTCAGCGACGAGCAGGCGCTCGAGATTGCCCTCGTCGAGAACCTCCAGCGACAAGATCTCAGCGCATTCGAGGAAGCCGAGGGCTTCCACACCCTCGTCACCAAGTACAACTACACCCATGACAAGGTCGCCGCCACGGTCGGACGCTCGCGGGTGACCGTCACCGAGACCCTCAGACTCCTCGAACTCCCCGAGGCCGTGCGCGAGGCATGTCGGCATGCCGACATCTCGGCCAAGGGCATCCTGCTCGAGATCGCCAAGGCACGGACGATCCCGGCGATGCTCCGCCTGATCGAGGAGATCGAAGCCCACCAGCTCGACCGGGACGCCATCCGCGACCGCCGCCGTCAGCTCGCACACCCAAGCGACCACACCGCCGACGAGCCGGAGGCACCGCCGCCAGCCGCCAGGCCGCGACCTTACACGGTTCGATTCCGCAGCCCGGACCGCGTCGTCAGCCTGTCGCTCTCCTTCAGGACCATCGAGCAGCCGAAGAGGGCAGAGGTCATCCGCGCCCTCGAAACCATCCTCGACGAGCTCCGCAGCGGCCCCGAGACCGAGATCGACGCCTGAGCCGGGTCCTCAATACGGCTCGCGGGGTCACGTTCCACAATCGTAGGTTTACATAATATATCTTATCGGACATTGCATATGTACTCAGAGCCTGCGGAAAACCCAGGCCCTGTGGAAATCCTGTGGGCTCGCTCCCCTCGGCGGTGGAAGTGCTGGTTCGACTCGCAGTCGGCCGAAGTCGCGCTACACTGCTGCGGACGTCGCCGAGCGTCGTCGTCGCCGGATCATCCTTCGCCGCGGAGGTTGCCGGCCCGTGGGAGGATGGCGGGCGTGAAGCTGGACCGCATGATGGTGCGCGAGGTCCTGTCGCCGGCGGCGCTGGGTTTCGTCACCTACACCTTCCTGCTGATGATGCGGGGCCTCTTCGGGCTGATCGAGCAGATCTTCGTGCGCGGACTGCCCGTGCGCGATGCGGTGGCGGTCCTGCTGGTGACGCTGCCACACGTCGTGGTGCTGACCATCCCGATGGGCTATCTGTTCGGGGTGCTGCTGGCGGTCGGGCGGCTGAGCGCGGACCGCGAGATCGTGGCTCTGCAGGCCGCCGGCATCTCGGCGCGGCGCCTGGTGCGGCCGATCGTGACCGTCGGCGTGGCGCTGGCGATTCTGACCGGCTTCTTGTCGACGGTCGAGATCCCGCGCGCCAATCGGTCGCTCAAAGACCTGCGCGTCCGGCTGTTCTCCGCGGCCCGCAACCTGGGCAGGATCCAGCCCGGGGTCTTCTACGAGGAGTTCCCGAACATCCTGCTGTTCGTGCGCCAGGTCGACCAGGCCAACGGCGACTGGGAGCAGGTGCTGGTCTTCGACAACACCAGTCCCGGCGAGGAGCGGTTGACCCTCGCCCGCCGGGGCCGGGTCGTGTCGATGGCTCCTGATTCCGGAGTACGAGAGGACCTGACCAGCACCGCAGCCGCTGCGGCGGTGCGCCGCCAGCCGTGGATCGAGCTCGAGGACGCGGTCACCCACCAGTTCCCGCGCGCATCCCCCGAGACCTATCGCGTCAACAACAACCGGGAGCTCAAGTTCCGGCCGCAGGTGCAGGGTTTGGGATCGGTGCGCTACGACCGGGCCGTGCGGGAGCTGGAAACGCACGAGCTGGTCGGGCTGGTCCGCGGCGGCGAGCAGGCATTCGCCGAGGAAGGCGCCGACCCGAGCGAGCGCGAGACACAGGTGCGCCAGGCCGCCGTCGAGCTCCACCGCCGGTTCGCGGTGCCGGCGGCGTGCGTCGTCTTCGCCCTGCTCGCCCTGCCCCTCGGCATCGGCTCGCGGTCAGGCGGCCGCGGCCGCGGCTTCGTGATCTCGGTGGCAGTGGTCCTCGTCTACTGGATTGTCGGCAACAACGGCGAGATGCTGGCCCTCGAGGGGCGGGTCCCGGTGTGGCTCGGCATGTGGCTGCCCAACCTCGCCCTGGCCGTGCTGTCGTTCGTACTGATGGCGCGGATGGGGCGCTGGCTGGGCGAGCGCGCGCCACGCGAGAGCGTCCTGCGCCGGCTGCGGCGACGGTGGCGGCGGTGGCAGAGGCGGTGGCGGGCGGCCTCCCTCCCGCCCGGGGCACAGCGGCCACCGGAGCCGGATGCGATCGAGGTGGCTCGGCAGCACGTCGAGCCCCGCTTCCCGGTGCTCCTCGATCGCTACCTCATCCGGCGGCTCATCGCTCCCCTGCTGCTGGTGCTGCTGAGCACGATCGCCCTCTACATCGTGGTCGACCTCACCGAGCACGCCGGCGACATGGCCAAGAACCAGGCGCCGGTCATGGTCATCCTCGCCTACTACTGGAACCTGATGCCGCAGGTGGTCATCGACGTGCTCCCGTTCGGAATGTTGATCGCGGTGTTGATCCTGCTGACCGCGCTCGAGCGCCAGCAGGAGCTGACTGCGCTCAAGGGGGCCGGCATCTCACTCTACCGGCTGATGGTCCCGGCGCTGCTGGTGGCGGTTGCCGGCGGGGTGGTGATGTGGCTGCTCGCCGAGCACGTGGTCCCTGGCGCGAACCGCACCAGGGAGCAGCTGCTCGACGTCATCCAGGGCAAGGCCACCGGCGCCCGCTCCTACCGGGTCACTGACCGGCAGTGGCTGTTGTCGCGCGACGACACCACGTTCTACAACTTCCTCCGCTACGACGGTGAGGAGCAGACCCTCTACCGCCTGACGATCTATCGCGTCGACGAGGACATGCGCCTTCGCTTCCATCAGTATGCGCACCGCGCCCGTTGGGACGGCAACGCCTGGATCGCCGACGGCGGCTGGTTCCGCCAGTTCTTTCCGGACGGCACCGACGAGTTCCGCAGGATCACCCGGCCGCTCAAGCTGCAGGTGCCGGAAGGCCCAGACTACTTCGGACAGGAGTACTCGAGCCCCTCCGAAATGTCGTTCGGTGAGCTGCGGCAGTACATCCGCGAGCTCGTGGAGTCCGGCTACCAGCCAGCTCGCCTCGTGGTCCGGCTCCACCAGAAGGTGTCCTACCCGCTGTCGGCGATTGTCATGGTGTGGCTGGCGATGCCCTTCGCCCTCAACCGCGGCGGCCGCCGGGTGACCACGATGCAAGGAGTCGCGCTCGCGCTCGGCCTCGGTATCGCCTACTCGATCCTGGTCATCGTGTTTTCGAAGCTCGGCGAGGCCGAGGTCCTCCCGCCCCTGGTCGGCGCCTGGGCGCCGGTGGTGCTCGGCGCCCTGTTCGCGGTCAATCGAATGACGGCGCTCAGAACCTAACCACATCCCCTGCCAGGGGATAGGGACTATGGGCGAGAGGTTCGATCGGACACCGCGAGGGCGTGAAAGCGGCGGCGCAGCGGGTGCAGGTCGACCTCGTGGTGGCCCGGATGGTGCCGGTTGGCCAGCAGCACGAAGACCGCCTGGCGGCGCGGATCGACCCACACCGAGGTCCCGGTGAAGCCGGTGTGGCCGAAGGCCGTGGCCGCGAGCGACGGTCCGGCGGCGCACCCGGGCGAGCTCGCGAGCTGCCAGCCGAGGCCTCGCACCTGCCCGCCGTCGGCCGCCGCGACGATCGCGGTCGCGCTTGCTATCTCGTTTCGTTGCAACAGTTGACTGACAGAACGCAGATACTGGCTGGCGAGTCGGTGCACTCCGGCCGCGGTCCCGAACAGCCCGGCGTTGCCGGCCACGCCCCCCAGGAACCGCGCGTTGCCGTCATCCGGCAGCCCCGCCGCCACCGCTGGGATCGCCGACGGGTCGACGCCGCGCTCGGCGCACAGGCGCCGCTCGACCGCCGGCTCGATGGCGCCACCCGCCATCGGGCGCCGGGTGGGGTGAGGACGGAACCCCAACGACTCGCCGAGCCCGAGGGGCTCGACGACGCGCTCGCGGAAGGCGGCGTCGAGCGGCTGCCCGAAGACCCTCTCCAAGATCGCCCCGAGCAGGATGAAGCCGGGGCAGCTGTACTCGACCTGCTGGTCCGGCCATCCGATGGGCTCGAGCGCCAGCACCGCCTCGACCACCCCCCGCGGACCGTCCGCCAGCGCGTAGAGCGGCGCCCACGCCGGCAGGCCGGAGCTGTGGCCGAGCAGCTGGCGAATCGACGCCTTCCCGATCCGGCGACCCGCGGCAGCGGAGAGGATCTCCCCCACCGTGGCGTCGAGCGAGATGGCTCGCTCCCGCGCCGCGAGCAGCGCGAGCGTGCCGGTGGCCAGCGGCTTGGTGAGCGACGCAAGGTCGTACCAGGTCGACGGAGCCGCCGCCTCTCGAGACGGCGCCACTCGCGCGAGCCCCACGGCCACCACGTGCGCCGGCTCGTCCCCGCCGGGGCCCCACGCAGCCACCGCGCCGGGCGTCTGCCCTGCCCGGACCGCCCGCTCGAGCAGCTCGGCGACCGCTGCTCGCGCCGTCAATCGCGCCCCCGGCGCGCTTCACAGGGCTCGCGCAGCGGCGTCGGCCGCCGGCTGTCGTCGACGTTGACGTAGGTGATCTCGGCCTGGGTCACGCGCACCACCTCGCTCCGGTCGCGATGGCGCGCCGCCTCGACGTCCACCCGGACGGTGACCGAGGTCCGGCCGGTGCGCACGAGCTCGGTGTAGAAGGACATCAGGTCGCCGACGTAGACCGGCTCGTGAAACACCACCTCCTTCATCGCCACCGTGACCACCGTGTCGGCGCCGTGGAGCTTCGCCTCCTCCGCGCCGGCCTGGTCGATGTAGGACAGGATGACGCCGCCGAAGATGGTGCCTGCAGGGTTGGTGTCGCGGGGGAACATCATCACCCGGATCGCCGGCACGCGCAGTTCGGATCGCATGACCCCTCCCCTCTCTCTCCCTCGGCAGAGCACCGACTCGCCGGCGAAGTATACCGGCCGTTGACGCCGCGACCCTCCTGCTTGTCGCCGTGCCCTTCTCCGGGTCCGGCAACGGCAATCGTGGCATACGGCGTCATGGCGCGTCACGCACGCCACTCGCCGCTGGGTGCTCCATTGCAGGAACCCTCGTCCCAGGTAGAACCACGGAGTCACGCATTCTCGGCGTCAGGTTGTAGGGCCATGCCTCAAGAGGTAAGAGATTGCCCGGCATGCAGTTAAGCTCATGGGCTCGAACCGGCAGGTCACATTCCGCTATTGTGATCATCGATGTGGCTGCCCGAGATCATCCGCTCCGCTCCGTCCGCGCCGCTCGTGCTGCGCTGGATGACCACCGCGGAGGAAGCTCCTGCCCAGCCCGACGAGATCCTCAGCGAGGAGGTCCGGCGGTCGGGCGCCCGCCTGGTCGACACGTCCGCCGGCCGCTGCGAGGTGCTCCTGCCCTGGCAGACCCTGGTCTATGGCCTGATCCGCCGGGAGGTCGACGAGCAGGTGGCTCTGGAGCTCGTGCAGGAACCCGAGGGTTGGCAGCTGCGGGTGAGCTGCCTACCGATCGAGACCCACGCCGCGCACGCGGCCGGCGCCGGCGGGGTCGCGCTGATGGCTGCCGCGGCTTGGGTCATCGGCGGCTGGACCGGGGGCCTGTTGCCCTCGCTGGCGACCGCGCTCGCCGGCGGCCTGTGGGCCGACGCCACGCGGAACGTGGCGCTGCAGCGGCTCGAGCA
>PQAJ01000137.1 GCA_003105185.1 Holophagae bacterium | reverse complement strand
CGCTGCCCCGAGACCATCTCGTAGAGCACGCAGCCGAGCGCGAAGATGTCCGCCCGGTGGTCGCACGGCAGCCCACGCACCTGCTCCGGAGACATGTAGCCCACTGTGCCCACCACCACCCCGAACTCCGTGCTCTGAATCAGCGTCGCCGCCTCGCGCTCCACCTCGCCGGCGGGCTGCGCCTCGGCCAGCTTCGCCAGACCGAAGTCGAGGATCTTGACGTGGCCATCGGCGGTGACGAACAGGTTCTCGGGCTTGAGGTCGCGGTGGATGATGCCCTTGCCGTGGGCCGCCGCGAGGCCGCGCGCCACCTGCACCGCCACCTCGACCGCCCGCCGCACCGGCAGCGGCCCACCCTTCAGCGCCTCCCGCAGCGTCTCCCCCTCGAGCAGCTCCTCAACCAGGTAGGGAGAGCCTTCGTGGACCCCCACGTCATGGATGCTGAGGATGTTCGGGTGGTTGAGGGTGCCGGTSGCGCGCGCCTCCTTCTCGAAGCGCTTCACYCGCTCSGSRTCKCKSGCSARSTCGGCCGGCAGCACCTTGATCGCSACSTCCCGGCCGAGCCGCTCGTCCCGCGCCCGGTAGACCTCGCCCATCCCACCGGCGCCAATCGGCGCGACGACCTCGTACGGGCCGAGCCGAGTGCCCGGGATCATGTGAGTGGATTCCCCGCCTCCAACTCTACTGCTTCACGGGGGGCCGGTAAACGGGAAAGTGCCGGCGCTCCGCGCGTTTCGTCTGAGCGCGCCGCAGCGCGCGCCAAGCACCGACTCTCTGGTCAGGGCAGGTCGGACTGCCTCCCGCGAGCGGCGTGGTAGACGGCATCGCCGGTGATCTGGTCGACGCGCGAGGCGTAGGCGCATCAGGCCAGCGTCGGGTTGCTACAGTCGAGGACCACGTCGCCGTTGAACAGGCTGCCGGCGAGTCGCTCTCCGGCCTTCATCAGTCGAGGTGGCGATGCGGGAAGCCGGGCCCGTATACTCCGCCTGCCGTGCACGACGCCTGCAGCTCCAATATCGGTCGATGGTGAAAGCGACGAACAGCCGCCGCCCGCTGGTCTTCGACCAGCAACGTCTTCGAACGGCGGGGCTCGTGGTGCTGCTGGCCGTGCTGGCGCTCGGCTTCCAGGGCACGCGAGGCATCTGGTCGCCCGACGAGGGATACCACGCGGTGATCGCCCGGACGATGCTCGAGTCCGGCGAGTGGCTGATCCCCCATGTCGTGAACCAGGTGTGGCTCGACAAGCCGCCGCTGTCGAACTGGGGCATGGCAGCGGGCATGTGGCTGCTGGGCACCAACGAGTGGGGCGCCCGCCTGTCCCACGCCCTGTGGTACGTGCTGACGACCCTGCTCGTGTTCGTGCTCGGGCGAGCCCTCTGGGATGAGCGAAGCGGGCGGCTGGCGGCGATTCTGTATGCCACGATGGTCCTCCCGTTCATCGCCGCCAACGTTCTGACCCCGGACACGCCACTGACCTTCTGGACTACGGCCGCTGCGGTGGCCTTCTGGTTCGCCCGGGCGAGATCGGGCCCGGAAGCGGAGTGGTGGAAGGTCGCACTGGGCGTCGTGCTCGCCCTCGGGGTCTGGACCAAGGGGCCGGCTGCCCTGATCCCGTGCGCGGCGATGTTCGTGTTCCTGGCGGCGACGGGCACATTGCGTTCGTTCTTCGTGTCGTGGGGGATGGTGCTCGGCGCTCTCGGGTTTCTGACCATCGGGCTGTCCTGGTATGCCCACGTCGGCGCGGTGGTCCCCGGGGCCTTGGAGTACGTGTGGGACAACCACGTCGCCGGGCGGCTGGTGTCGGCGTCGTACGAGCGGCACCCGGGCTTGGCGGGCGCCGTCGAGGTCTATCTGCCGGTCCTCCTCGGCGGGACCTTGCCAGCCAGCGCCGCCTGCTGGCTCGCTCTGAAACGCCGTTGGAGAGGGGTTCTGCGGCGTAGCTTCTGGCAGCGGCTCAGGCACAGCCCCGGGGACCTCCTGGTGGTGACCTGGGTCGTCGTGCCGTGCCTCGTGCTGGCTGCTGCCAGCTCCAAGCTCCCGCTCTACGTCCTGCCGGTGTTCCCGACGCTTGCGCTCGTGTGCGCTCGACTCGCGTCCAGCGAGGCGGAAGCGCGGGGTGTACCCGTCTCCTGGCTCGGCCTGCCGGCGCGGTTGTCGTGGCCGCTCGCGGTGTGGATCGCCGCGTTGCTGGCGCTGAAGGCGGCCGGAGGGGTGGTCGACACCAACCGGGATCTGCGGCAGCTCGCAGCCCAGCTCCGAAACGTCGTCCCACCCGCGCCCTTTGAGGTCGTCTGCATCGACCTTCATTGCGAGGGGCTCGTGTTCTACCTCGGCGGCGCCGTGGAGCGGGTCCTACTGGCCTCGCCGCCGTACCCGATGTTCGGGGGCAACGAACCCTTGCGTGAAGAGCTTCGCGAGCTACCCGAGGCGCCCTATCACCATCTCTTGGTGTACGAGGCGAAAACGGAGACCGCCTTGCGCCGCAGGATGGCGCGGTACTCCTGGCTGTGCTCTGAGCAACCGATCGCGCTGTCCCATGATCGCCGCGCGATCGTCTGCCGCGCCGCCGGCGAGGTCGCAGCGGCCATCGCTCCCGAGACCCATCAGCTCGGTCGCGAATCTCCGATTCCGTGACCGGCCGGCCGCAGATTCAACGCGCGTCGTGCCACGGCGCCGCACCTTGACGGAGCGCTCAGGGCAGGTCGGACTGCCTGCCGCGGGCCGCACGGTAAACCGCATCGCCGGTTGCCTGGTCGACGCGCGAGGCGTAGGCGTACCAGGCCAGCGTCGGGTCGCTGCAGCGGTAGATCACGTAGCCGTCGGTCAGGTTGGAGGCGCCGAACGCGTCCAGGCTCTTCTGCTGAACCCCGGCCTGGAGGAAGGTGATGCTGCCCTGGGCGGCGACCTGTCCGTCGGCATCGTGCACGGTCACCGTGAACACCGCCGGCTGGCCCGGCATCGGGTCGACCGGCAGGAAGATGCCGACGTTGGTCCGGAACAGGCTGTCGTTGCGCACGCCGGCGACCCACGCCTGGTTGGCCGCGAGGATGGCGTGGACGTCCTGGCCGTAGCTGCCGCCCTCACCGTCGAAGGTGTAGGTCCGGGAGCTCATGACCAGCGGCGAGCCGTCGAGCGAGAACACCGACAAGGCACCCTTCTTGTTGGCCAGCCCGAACTCGCTCTGGAGGACGTTGGTCATGGTGCGCTGGCTGTTGGCAGGCAGCAGCACGGGATCGGTCACTACCGGCTCGAAGGTCTGGCTGCCGTCGCGGATCTCCGGCAGCAGGATCATCACGATCGAGGTGTCCCAGTCGTTGAGGTTGAGCACGCTCACGTCGGAGCGCCAGTAGGTGCCGCCGGCCCCAGGGGTGTTGGCCACCACCGGGATCGAGCCCCCGGGCCCGACGAATTGGGCCGAGGCAATCGGAACCCACAGCAAACCGGCGACGACGAGCATCAAGAGTCTCCGCATGGCGTCCTCCGGGGACAGTGTACCGCCCTCCGCGCATCAGCGGCGTGAGCCTGAGCCACCGTGCCGCGACGCGGCCGGTGATAGAATTCCTCGGTGGTCCATTGCCCTCCAGGGTTCGGGGACGACCGGCGACCGCTGTACTCCCCGCTGATCGAGGCGGCCGCTCGCCTCGCCGCGCAGGGCCACCATGGCCACTTCCGCAAGGGGGAGTACGCCGAGGGCTGCGGGGACGCGGCTGTCGACGCGCCGCTGCCGCCCGGCTGCGTCCCCTACATCACGCACCTGATGGGGACCATGGGGATCCTCGCCAGAATCGGCGCCCCGGACGAGGTGCTGGCGGCCGCGCTCCTCCACGACTACCTCGAGGACGTGCCCGACCCCGACGGGCCGGCCACGATCCGAGCCGCGGTCGGCGACGAGGTGCTCCGGCTGGTCCTCGAGGTCACCGAGGAGAAGCGTCCCGAGCTCGACAGCAGCGAGACCTGGCCAGTGCGCAAGCATGAGCAGATCGAGAAGATGGCCGGCAACTCCGAGGGGGCGGTGATGATCAAGGCCGCCGATCTCCTCCACAACCTGCTGAGCCTGCTCGTCGACCTCGATGAGGCGAGCGACGAAGAGTCGGTGTGGCTGCGCCTGAACGCGGGCCCGGACCGTCAGCTCTGGTACTTCTCGAGCGGGCTCGATGCCGCCCGCGAACGGCTCGGCGCGCACCGCCTGGTCGAGGAGCTCGAGCGGGCGGTCGGCCACCTTCGCGGGCGGGTTGCCAGCCTGGAGCCCACCCGATGACGGACACCCTCGTGCCGGCTGGAATCCAGTGCGCCAGTTGGCGGTCTTGAGCCGGGCCGCGCCCGGCCGGGCGGGTCTCGGGTTGCGGATCCTCGCCGTCTACCAGTACACGGCCGGCGCCCTCGCGACCCTGTGGTTTGCTTCGCTCGCAATCCTGTTCGCGGCGCTCGGCCTGGACCGCGCCACCTACGCCCAAGTCAGAGGCTGGGCCCGGGTGCTGCACGCAGCGGCTGGCGTCCGCACGCGAGCCGCTGGCCTCGAGAACGTTCCCCCTGCCGGTCCGTACGTCGTCGTCTCCAGCCACACCAGCCACCTCGACGGCCCGGCGATCGCCCTCGCCCTCCCCCACCCGGTCTACTTCGTGATCAAGAAGGAGCTCGCGCGGATCCCGCTCTGGGGCCACGCGGCGCTGAAGATCGGGTTCATCGCGGTCGACCGCTCGGACTCGGAGCAGGCGCGCCGCGAGATGGTGCGCGCCATCGACACCATCCGCGCCGGCCGCCGGGTGCTCGTCTTCCCCGAGGGCACCCGCTCCCCCGACGGCCACCTCCAGGCCTTCAAGAAGGGCGGATTCCACCTCGCCATCGACGCCCAGGTGCCGATCCTGCCGGTCGCCGTCAACGGCAGCTACCGGCTGTTCCCCAAGGGGGCGCCCGCAGCGCGACCCGGTCGGATTGAGGTGGTGGTGGGCCCGCCGATCGCCACGACCGGGCTCACCAAGGACGACGTGGAGGCGCTGCTCGAGAGGACCCGCGAGGTGATCCTCGACCTGCGGCGGCGCGATCCCGACTTCGTCGAGGCGCGCCGGGAGTCCGCGACCTGAGTCATCCGAGCGAGTGGCAGCCGCACCTCGGCAGTCGTGTGCAGAACATGGCGATCGGCAGCAGGGTCAGCCGCGCGGCAAGCCCATCATCTTCAGGCCCGACTCCTCGAAGCGCGCGACCAGCCACGGGTTGACCGCGCGCACCTCGGCCAGCAGTTTATGGGCGTCGGCGTCGCGACCATCGGCCAGCAGCGTCTCGACCAGGTACAGGCGGTTGAACAGCTTGCCCATACCCACATAGGAGTTGGTGTAGGCGAGGTTGGCGTCGACCTGGGAGAAGGCCTTTTCGGCCGCCGCGAAATCCCCCGACAGGGCGAGGCGGACCCCCTGCATGTGGAGCAGGGGCGTCATCCCCTCTTCGTGGCTCATCGTCTCGCGGCTGGCCCGGGCCTGGTCCAGGTACGCCTTCGCCTTGGCCTCGATGTCCTGCGCCAGCTGCCACTCGCCGAGCTGGCACGCTGCGCGATGCTCGATGCGGGGGCAGATCTCGGAGGGGGTGACCTCGCTCAGACACGGTGACGATCGCAGGTCGAGAACGTCGCGCCAGCGGCCGTTCATCTCGAACTCCAGACAGGTCGCCGTGCAGCTCAGCTCCTCCGGCAGCCTGGCCGGGCAGTTCGGGACGGTCTGCGGCGCGGCGGCAGCCTGCGCGGCGCCGTCAAAGTCCTCGAGCAGCGTCCGCGCGAACACCAGATGGCCGTAGGAGTCCCAGAAGTCCGGCTTGATCTTGATCGCGGTCTCGAAGGACTGCACCGCCTCAGGCATGCGACCCACGATCAGGTACAACTCGCCAAGGGAGTCGTGCGGGTTGGCCTGGTCCGGGGCGATGAAGCGGTAGCTGGTGAAGTGCTCCTCGGCCTCGGCGAAGCGTCCCTGGGCTGTCGCGAGGTAGCCGAGCTGGTTGTAGGCGATGACCCAGTTCGGGCCGACCTCGATCAGACGGCGATAGAGCCGCTCCGCGTTCTCGTTGTCGCCGCGCTGGAAGGCGTGGCTGGCCTCCGTCGCCAGGGCAAAGGGATCGTTCGGGTAGCGCTCGCGGTACTCGCTGAGGATCCGGTCGGCGTCCTCGGGCCGCTTGTCGCGGATCGCGCGCAACCGCTCGACGTAGCATCGCTCGCGGGGGCGCAGCGAGCCCACGTCCGCCGCCAGTGCCTTCGTCACGAGCTCCTCGCCATTGATCCGGTCGTCGAATTTCGCGTAGTCCGCCAGCATGACGCAGGCCATCACGAAATCGGGGTCGAGCTCGACCGCCTTCATCAGGTGCGCAATCGCATCGGGGTAGTAGAGCTTCATTTGCGCCTGCAGCGCGAGCTGGAACTCGGCCAGCGCTTCCGGCGAGGAGGTCGTCCACTCCGGGCCCTTGGGCAGCGCGATGATGCTGATGGCGGCCGCGATCACCACCACGGCGGCGAGCCCTAACCACATCCACCGCTTCATTCGACCTCCCACCTCGCGCGCACGGTGCACGCCGGGCGCACCTCACCCTTGGCAATATCTACGCGGCCGGCAGCGTGGGGTTTCACGGCAGCAGCTCCCGGGCCCGCTCGATCAGGGCCTGAGACTTGTTCTCGGTTGGCCATGCCCGCGCCATCAGTAGAACGCCCGCCAGCACGAACCACAGGCCGATCCAGGGGCCGACGCCCCACGCCGCAACCACCAGCCCGCCGAGCACGATGAGCTCGAGCCGGAGCAGCACCATCAGGAGCACGATCCAGTGGTCCCGCAGCAGGCGGGACACCTCGGCGTGCACCGCGAATGCCCGCTTGACGCGATCGAGGCGGAGGCGAGCCTCCCGGTCCGCGGTGACGGCCACCCAGAAGCTCATCGCCAGCACCAGCCCCGTCACGATCAACGGCGATCCGACGTCGGTCGTCAAGTGCGGCATGAGGAAGCCACCCACCGCCACGAGCGGCGCGGTCACGATGAACACGGCCCAGCTGACCCGCATTCGCCGCAGGTGGCGGGCCAAGAGCCCGCTCTCGTCGGTGGCCAGTGCCGGCGTCACCCCCCGCCTCCCCACGGTCTCAATCGGAGCCAATGCTCAGGCGGTAGCCCACGCCCCGCACCGACTGGATGAGGGTAGGCCGTTTCGGATCGGCCTCGAAGTACCGGCGCAGCCGCACGATGAAGTTGTCGATGGTCCGCGAGGAGGTCGAGAAGCGGTAGCCCCACACCCGCTCCAGGATCTCCTCCCGCGACACCACCTGGTTGCGGCGCTCGACCAGCAGCTTGATCAGCATGCACTCCTTCTCGGTCAGCTGCACCGTGCGCCCCTTGGTGACCGCCTCGAAGGTCCTGAAGTTGACCTCGCTGTCGCCGAAGCGGAACACCTCCTGTTGCGCGGGGGGGGTCGCGTACCAGTCCTGCCGCCGGAAGATGCCCTGGACGCGCAGCATCAGCTCCTCGAGCAGAAAGGGCTTGGCCAGGTAGTCGTCGGCCCCCAGCTTGAGGCCGAGCAGCCGGTCGGCGTCGGTCGACTTGGCGGTCAGGAACAGGATCGGCACCCGGTTGCCGGTCGACCGCAGCCGGCGGCAGACCTCGAGGCCGTCGAGCTTGGGCATCATGATGTCGAGGATGACGAGGTCGAACTGGATCGTCTGTGCGAGCCGCAGCCCCTCCTCGCCGTCGAACGCGAGCGTCGTGGCGTAGCCCTCGAACTGCAGGTTGTGGGACAGCGCATCGGCCAGGTGCTGTTCATCCTCGACGATCAGGATGTGCTTCTTCATGGCCCGCTCTCCTTGAGCTCGGCTCCGGGCAGCTCGACCCGGAAGGTCGTTCCCTCGGGACCCGTGGAGGCTATGCGGACTGTACCACGGTGGGCGTGCACGATCTGGCGGACCAGGTACAGTCCGAGGCCGGTGCCCTGGCTGGTCCGGCTCAGCTCGTCGCCCGCCCGGTAGAACATGTCAAAGACGAACGGCGCCTCCTCGGCCGGGATGCCGTCGCCGGTGTCGCTGACCTCGAGCACGGCGCGGCCGTGCTCGGCAGCAAGGCGAACCCGCACCCGCGGCTTCCGACCGCCGTACTTGACGGCGTTCTCGAGCAGGTTGGAGACCGCGATGGAGAGCGCCTCCTCGTCGATGACCGCGCAGACGAGCGGCTCGATCTCGCTCGTGATCTCTCCACCGGCAGACTCGACCCGCACCCGCACGGCGTCGGCGGCGCGGGCCACCAGCTGGCTGAGGCTGGCCTCGCGCTGGCGCAGGGTGTGGGCACCGTGGCCGTAGCGCGTGGTCTCGAGCACCTTCTGCACCAGGTCCTGGAGCCGCTCGGCGTCCTGAAGCGCGTTGTTCAGGAAGCGCCGGCCCGAGGCCTCGTCCGCCCGCCCCGACAGCACGGTCTCCAGCGCGAGCCGCATCGAGGCGAGCGGAGACTTCAACTCGTGGGTGATCGCCGACAGGAAGTTGCGATGCTGGCGCTCGAGCTCCGCCTCGCGCCGCAGCGTGCGCCACAGCAGCGCGACCAGAACCAGCAGCAGAATGGCGAAGAAGGTCCCTTCGGTGACCATCATCAGGATCCGGTGGCGGTAGCCGCGCAGCGCCGCCGACCATGGCGCTGCGGCGGGTCGCACCGTGAGTGAGGGGGCTGCCTCGACCGCAATCGACGGCGGACCAGCCGCCCCCGACACGCCCGCCGCCATGACCAGCTCGACGCCGGGGGCGACCACCAGCAACCGTGCGGCCGCCTCCGCGGCGACGGTCGCCGTCACGCAGCCACGGCTGGCGGGCAGCTGCAGCCACAGCCCGGTCGGACCTCCGGTCCACTGCCGCGCGCACGGCTGCTCGCCGAACGACCACGCAGCAAACGGCTCCGGCGGCGGCTCGGCTTCGACTCGAGTCCCTACCGCGAGCGCGGTGGCGACTGCCAGCTCCGCCAGCTCGAGGCGCTGCGCCACACGATTGGCCTCGAGCTCGGCCGCGGCGACCATCTGGCCGCGCTCGAGCTTCAGCCGGGTATGGGCCTCGCGGAGCACGAAGATGATCCACCACGTGAGCTGGGCGTTGACCAGCACCACCACCAGCACCGTGACGGCGAGGTGCTTCAGGGTGACCGGTCGCGCGCGGGTCATGGGTGGAGTATAGCCAGGACCCCACACCCACCCAACCAGGAGTTGGGGATGAGGGGTGAGCGAGTAGCTCCCCTACCCATGTGCGTCTCCGTCTCCGTCTCCGTCTCCGTCTCC
>PQAJ01000136.1 GCA_003105185.1 Holophagae bacterium | reverse complement strand
CCGCGGTGGATGGCGTTCAGCAGGTTCGGAATCGCGATCGCCGCGATGATCCCGATGATAGCCACAACGATCAGCAGCTCGATCAGGGTGAAACCACGATCTTTCCTCATCTTGCGATCCTCCTTTCAAACTCGTTGCAGCAATGAGCAAGCTGCGTGCCAACCATTGCTCAAGCGCAGAACAGGTCGCTGTGACGCTGCGCGTCACATCGTGCGCGGCGCCGTGACCCACCGCGTCACTCCCACAGCGGGCCGTCACCCTCCCAGCGGTGCCGCGGCGCCCAGACCCCCGGCCACTCGACCGCCGACGTGACCCGGACCCTGGCCGCGTCGCACCAGTAGTCGTAGGCCAGCCCGTCGGTCCGGTGGACGGCCGCGTCGAGCTGATAGTCGCCGGGCGCCAGCGCCAGCGCATCGTAGCGGCAGCGCACCTCGCCGTCCGCCGCCAGCTGGACAGGGCGCATCCCGTCGAGCGAGGTGTTGTGGCCGCCGACCGCCGTCCCGTCGGGCCGCTGCCAGGCAACGCCGAACACGAAGTCCTCGACCGGCCGGTGGACCCGGTACCGGATGTGGACCGCGCACGGCGCGCCGCTCGGGATCAGCCGCTGCTCGACGCCGCCGCTCGACACCGTCACCGAGAGGATCTCGACGTCGCCGTTGCCCCAGCGCCGGCCCTCCTCGATGACCCGCACCGGGGGCAGCGCTGCCTGGACAGCCGCTTCGCCGCCGGCGACGTCGGAGCGGTAGCGGGCGATGACGCCGTCGGGCGCGCCGTCGGCGACGACCCGCCCGGCGCGCAGGTAGACCGCGCGGTCGGCGAAGCGGCTCACCAGGTCGAGGTCGTGGGAGACCAGCACCATGGTGACGCCGCGGCGGCGCATCCGGGCGAGCCGGTCGAGGCCGCGCCGCGTGAAGGCCTCGTCACCGACCGCCAACACCTCGTCGATGAGCAGGATGTCGGGCTCCACCGACACCGCGACCGCGAAGCCGAGCCGGACGTACATCCCCGACGAGTAGGTCTTCACCGGCTGGTCGATGAACGGCCCGAGGTCGGCGAAGGCGACGATCTCGGCCATCCGCCGCTCCACCTCGCGCCGCGACAGCCCGAGCAGCATGCCGTTGATGACCACGTTCTCGCGGCCGGTGATCTCCGGGTGGAAGCCGGCGCCGAGCTCGATCAGCGCCGTCACCCTGCCGTCGACCGCGACCGTGCCCGAGGTCGGCCGCAGGATCCCGCTCGCGAGCTTGAGCAGCGTCGACTTGCCCGAGCCGTTGGGCCCGATCACGGCGACCGCATCGCCCGGCGCGACCTCGAGGTCGATGCCGTCGAGGGCCACGAACTCCTCGAATCGCGATGAGCGCTCCAGCAGCCGGCGGTGGAACAGCGCGCCCTTGAGGGTCTCGTGGCGCCGGCGCGGCCCCCGCCAACGGAAGACCTTGCGCACGCCGACACAGCGAATCGCTCCTTTCACACCGACTCCACCAGGGTGTCGCGGTAGCGGGAGAACACCCACGTCCCCAGGCTCCACACCACCAGGCCGACCGCGAGCGCGATCGCCCAGTCGGCGGGCGAGCCGGCGCGGCCCGCGAAGGCGACGTCCCGGAACACCACGACCAACGGCGCCAGCGGGTTGAGCACGAGGGCCCGGCGCAACGCCGGCGGCACCTCGAGGCCGTCGAGCGAGTAGATGATCGGCGAGGCGAAGAACAGCAGGTTGAGCAGGTGGCCGAGCAGGTCGCGCAGATCGCGGTAGTGGACCGACAGCGCCGACACCGCCGACGCGACGCCCGCCGTGACCAGCAGCCAGGGCACCAGCGCTGCGGGAATGAGCACGACCGTCCACGGGAAGGGGTGCCAGCCGGCGGCTGCGCTCCAGGCCAGCGCCAGCAGCAGCACCGGCAGCGCCAGCAGCAGATGGATCAGGTGCGACGCCACCGTCACCGCGGGAAAGATCTCGGGCGGACACATCACCTTGGCGAGCAGCGGGCCGTTATCGACCATGGTCACCGAGGCGTCGAGCGCCGTCCCGGACAGGAACAGCCACGGCAGCAGGCCGGCGAACAGGAACAGCGGGTAGGGTTCGCCGCCGGGAAACCGCGGCTGGAAGATCGAGGTGAAGACCACCGCGTAGACCGCGAGCAGCAGCAGTGGGTTGAGCAGGGACCAGAAGAAGCCGAGCAGCGAGGCCCGGTAGCGGGCGGTCAGCTCGCGCCGGACCAGCACCGCCACCAGGGCGCGGTGTCGCCACAGCAGGCCGAGCGCGCGCATCGCGCCTCAGCCCTTGTTGATCAGGATGTTCTGGATGTCGCGGTAGATCCGCGCCCGCTCGGTGTCCAGCCACCGCTCGTAGCTCAGGACCTGACCGTCCTTGACGACGAACATCTTGGGGTAGTGCTTGACCCCTCCGAAGTCGTCGAAGACGATCGGACCCGTGACTCCCATGAAGTCCCTGACCCCGAACTGCATCCCCTGACGGATCTCGGTGAGCTGAGGCTTGGCGATCCGCATCACCTCGATGGCGTAGCGCATGGCGTCGTAGCCGTGAGCTGCGAACACGTCCGGCGCGCGGTTGTAGGTGTCCATGTAGTGGTTCACGAAGCTCAGCACCGGCTCCTTCTCGGAGGTCCGGTCGAACGGCGGCAGCGGGAACAGCACACCCTCGGCGAGCGGCCCGGCGTCACGGATCACCCGCGTCGAGTAGAACGCCGACGTGGCGACCACCCGGCCGGCGAAGTTCTGCTCCGCGAGGTGGCGGAGGACGTCCACGGTCTCCTCGGCGTAACCGACGATGTAGACCGCGCCGACGGCGGTCGCGCTGAGAGCGGCCGCCGAGCGCTCGCGCCAGCCGGCGTCGGCGAGCGGGAAGACGGCGACCACCGAGCCGCCGAGCGCCTCCTCGAACTGCTTGCGGAAGGCGGGCTCGATGCCGCGGGCATACTCGACGTTGCCTTCGTAGAGGAGCACCTGCTTCTGTGCGAGCCGCTCGTGGATGAAGGTCGCCGCGGTGTGGGCCTCCAGGTCGTCCGAGGGGTAGATCCTGAACAACAGCTGGGACTGCTTGCCGAGGTCGGCGGCCGACGCTGAAGGCGACAGGCAGACCACGCCGAGCCGCTCCAGCTCCGGCAGGATGGCCCGAGCTTCGGCGCTGGTCGCGCCGCCGATCACCAGGCGGACGCCGCGTTTGCGGACCAGCTGCTTCAACTCGGCCACCGCGCGGGCGGGGTCCGACCCCGAGTCGGCCCACACCACCTCGAGGCCGCGGGGAAAGACGTTCTTCTCGCGGGCCTCGGTGATCGCAAGCCTGATGCCGCTCTCGATCGACTCGCCGTAGGTCCCGGCCACTCCGGTCGACGGCAGCAGCACTCCGATCGCGGACTTGGCGCCGCAGCCGGCCGTCAGCAGGGTCAGTGAGACAACCGCCAAGACAGCGAGCCCGCATCGCCGCGCCATGGTGCCACCTCCGCCCGCTCTCGGTGAGAGTACCACAGACACGGTGCGTTCACCGGGTGGGCCGGGGCCCGGCGTGGCAGGCCCTGGTTTCATGATCAGCTAGCGATCAGGGTCCTCTCTCTCATCTTCGAGGAGCCTCGCGAAGACCTCGCGGCGGCCGACCCCCAGCCGGCGGGATGTCTCGCGGAGCGCCTCACGACGCTCGAGACCCCGAGCGGTTGCCTCCTCGTAAAGCTGCCGCACCTCCGCTGCCGTCGCCGCTCGAGCCGGAGCTGCAGCGGGGGGTCCGATCACGACGACGTACTCGCCGCGCGGCGAGCGGCACTCGCCCGAGCGGGCGAGCTCGTCGAGGGTCCCGGTCGCCGCGCGCTCGTGGAGCTTGCTGAGCTCGGCGAGCAGGGTTGCCGGCCGCTGCGGTCCGAGTCCGGCGGCCAGATCGGCCAGCTCCTCCGCCAGCCGGTGGGGCGACAGCAGCATCACGATGGTGCCGCTCCAGGGGGCGAGGTCGGCGATCCGGCGACGCCGCGCGGCGCGCTGCGCCGGCAGAAAGCCCACCAGCGCCGCCGGCAGCGGCGGTTGCCCGGCCGCGGCCAGCGCGGCGGTGAAGGCGCTGGGGCCGGGCACGCTGCACACCCTGACCCCGGCGGCTCGCGCCTCCCGGACGAGCCCGAAGCCGGGGTCGGAGATCGCCGGCGTCCCGGCATCGCTGACCAGCGCCACCGACCGCCCCTGGCTGAGCTCGCCGATCACCCACGGCAGGCGCTGGCGCTCGTTGTGGTCGTGGAACGAGTACAGCCGGCGCCCGGCCGCCACGCCAGCGTGCGCGAGCAGCGTCCGGGTCCTCCGCGTGTCCTCGGCCAGGATGATCTCGACCGCGGCCAGAGTCTGCCGCGCCCGCGGGCCGAGATCCTCGAGCGAGCCGATCGGCGTGGCCACGATCCACAGCGTCCCCGGCTCGCCGGCGTGCACCGTCACGCTGCTATCATAGCAGCCGTGAAGCTCCTGACTTCGATCGTGATCTCTCTCATACTGCTCTACTTGCCTGCCGTGGCCGAGACCGTTGACGAGGTCGTCGCGGCGGTCGGCACGACGCCGATCCTGCGCAGCGATCTGCGCCTCGCCGAGCTCGTGCGGCTGATTGAGCCGTCGCCGGACGAGTCGACGGACGAGTTCGGTTCGCGGCTGCTCGAGGCCCGGATCCGGCTCGAGCTGCAGTTCCGTGATCTCGAGGCCTCGGGCACGCTCTACCGCCTCGACATCGACGTCAGCTCGGCCCGCACCGCGCTCGTGGAGCGGGCCGGCGGCGACGCCGCGATCGCACCCGCGCTGGCGGCGAACGGCCTCACCGCCGCCGACGTCGATGAGCTCGCCCTGCGTATCGCCGTCGTCAACGCGTACGTCGAGCAGCGGCTCCGTCCGCGCGTCCGGGTCGGCTCGGACGAGCTGCGGGCGGCCTACCAGGAGCTGGTGGTCGCTCCGATCGAGGGGACCGGCCAGACGCCGCCGCCCCTGGAGTCGGTGCAGGAGCAGCTGCATCTCCTCGTCGCGGAGCGCGCGCTCAACGCCGAGATCGAGCGCTGGCTCGCATCAGCGGCCGAGCAGATCGAGGTCACTCGCTTCCACGTTCGTTGAGGCCGGCGGCCGCGGCCGGCTGGAGCTCCTCCAGCGACTGGTCCGAGCCGAGCAGGGGCCTCGCCCCGTAGAGCTCCCCATAGCTCGCGGCCGCGGCCAGCACGTCGCGCGTGTACCGGGAGGTGACGTTGAAGCTGATGCTCACCACGTAACGCTCGCTCGGGCACGGCGCGCCGCACTCGGCAAGCCAGAGCCGGGCCTGGGCCTCGCCCGCGTTGTAGGCCGCCGCCACCGGCGCCGGCTGGCTCTCGAAGGCCCGGTACAGGCGCCCGAGCTCACGTGCTCCGAGTTCGAGGCTGAGCTCGGGCTCGAACAGGCCCTCGAGGGACGGCGGCGGCAGGCCGTGCAGCGCCGCAACATCGCTCGCGGTACCCGGCATCAGCTGCATCAGCCCACGCGCCCCGACTTCCGAGATCGCCGCCGCCTCCCACCGCGACTCCTCGCGGGCAACGCCGCTGACCAGCGTCCACGGCACCTCGGCCGCCACCGCCGACCGCCAGGTGGGCCCCGGGAAGAGCAGCGGGTGCAAGGCGCGCTGGAGGCGCTCGGGGTAGGCGCGCGCCGGCAGGTCGGCGCCGGCCATCCGCCACGCCGCGTCGGCGGCGCGAAGGCCGCGCTCGGGGGCGCCGTACTCGAGCAGCTGCTCGGCCGTCCACAGCGCCTCGGCCGCGCTCCGCCGTGGGAAGCCCGCAGGGTCCCAGCGCGCTGCGCCACGCCGCAGGCCGCTGCGCCACAGCCGTTCCGCCGGGCCCTCGGGGAAGACCGGCGTCAGCCCGCTGTCGAGCAGCCCGGCTGACGCGCCGGCCTCCTGCTGCAGCCGGGCGAGCGCCTCGGGATCGAGATCAAGCATCGCCCAGCGCGCGAGCAGTGGCCGCCGCGCCGCCGGCTCGGCCGCCGCCAGCGCGGTCGCGCACCGCTCCCGCCACTCGCCGAGGACAGCCTGATCGAGCCGGGCCATCTGGGCGCGGGCGCGCTCCGCCCAGAATGGATCGAGCGCGCCGGCCGCCGCGTCGAGCAACCGCACCGCCGCAGCGGCATCTCCGGCATCGATCGCCAGCCCGGCCGCCAGCACCGCCGCCGGCCCCCGCGCCGGTCCGCCGTGCATCGCCTCGAGCCGGCGCCGCGCTGCCTCCCAGCGCTGGTGGCGCAGGTCGTAGGTGGCGAGAAGCAGCTCACCGCGCGCCCGTGCGCTGCGCCCGCGCAGCTGCTCAATGCCAGCCCGCGCCTGCTCCGGCTGGTCGAGCCGCAGCCGCAGCCGGGCCAGGAACAGACGTCGGTCGTCGTTCGGCCGGATCGTCACCGCGTCGACCGCCGGCTCGACTGCCTCGTCGAGGCGGCCGGCGAGCTCACAGGCGCGCGCGAGGTGGACGTCGAGCTCGGCGCGCCGCTCGGCACCGGAGGCCCGGGTCAGGGCGACGTGGTACCGGGCAGCCGCCTCGTCCCAGCGGCCCTCGCGGAAGGCGCATCGCCCGGCGAGGAAGGCGACCTCCCACGACGGGATCGCGCGGTGCGGCGCCCGGTCCAGCTCGTCGAAGATCGGCTTCGCCTCGCGGTAGAGGGCGTGCTGGAAGAGGCTGTTCGCCACCAGCCAGCGCTCCTCKGCGGTGAGATCGCCGAGCCCCTGGAGTGCRCGCGCCGCCTCCAGCGCCACCAAATCGCCGTTGGCGGCGTGAAGCAGGCGGACGAGGCGCGCCCGGCCCCCGCTCGCATCGGTGCGCGCCAGCGAGAGCTCCAGCCGCCGCCTGAGCTCGTCCGGCAGCCGGCGCAGCGAGCGCTCGACCGCGGAGCGCGCAGCCGCGTCGACGCCGATCGACACCGCGTCGGCCGCCACCGTCACCGCCGCCTCCCGCATCGGCCTGGTCTCGGCAGTGCCCAGGAACGGCAGGGCCAAGTCGAGCGCCTGGGCGGGCTCACTGCCGACCAGCGCCTCGGCCAGCTCGAGCCGAGCGACATCCGCAAGCGGCCCGCCCTCGGCCGCCCGCCGCAGGTGGCGCAGCTCGGCGGGGCGATCGCCCACGGCGCGGGCCGCAGCCGCGGCCAGCAGGGCCTCCTCGGGCTGCAGCGGGAGCTGCTCGGCCCGGCGGTTGGCGACCAGCAGCAACCGCTCCCACTGGCCGCTGTCTGCCAGCTCCACCAGACTGGCCCCCGCGGACATGGTCACGGACACTGCGGCTGCCAGCAGCCAGCAGAGACGCGTCATCTTCACCGCGATCTTTCTACCATTGCCGGACAGTGAATGCAGCAATCTTGCTCACACCTCGGTTTCGTGGATAATGCAGAGTCGCCTGCCGCCGGCACCGCCCAGGACGGTGCGGGCGCGGTGATCCCGGGCCGGCAGCACGGTGTCCGCAGGGCAAACCGGCGATCGCACGACCCGGGCCGCAAAGGAGCTCGCGATGGCAGCTCAGCATTGCAAGGTCCTGATCATCGGCTCCGGCCCCGCCGGCCTCACGGCGGCGCTGTACGCCGCGCGCGCCGGCCTCGCGCCGGTCGTCTTCGAGGGCATGCAGCCGGGCGGCCAGCTCACGATCACCACCGAGGTCGAAAACTACCCCGGCTTTCCGGAAGGCATCCTCGGCCCCGAGCTGATGCAGCGCACCAAGGCGCAGGTCGAGCGCTTCGGAGCCTCCTGCCTGCTCGACGACGTCATCGAGGTCGAGCTCGGCCGACGGCCCTTCACCGTGCGCAGCCGGCAGAGCGGCGAGTGGACGTGCGACGCGTTGATCATCGCTTCCGGAGCATCGGCCAGGCTGCTCGGCCTGCCCTCGGAGTCCGAGCTGATGGGGTTCGGGGTGTCGGCCTGCGCGACCTGCGACGGCTTCTTCTTCCGCGACCGCGAGGTGGTGGTGGTCGGCGGCGGCGACACCGCAATCGAGGAGGCGATCTTCCTGACCCGGTTCGCCACCAAGGTCACGGTTATCCACCGGCGCGCCGAGCTCCGCGCCTCGAAGATCATGCAGCAGCGGGCCTTCGCCAACCCGAAGCTCGAGTTCGTGTGGAACTCGGTGGTCACCGAGGTGGTCGGCAGCCGACAGGGCGGCGTCACCGCGGTCAGGCTCCAGGACACCGTCACCGGCGGCGAGCGCGAGCTGCCGACCCAGGGCGTCTTCGTCGCCATCGGGCACCGTCCCAACACCGACAACTTCCGGGGCCAGCTCGCTCTCGACGAGGTCGGCTACATCACGACCCTCCCCGGGACCACGCGGACCTCGGTCGAAGGGGTGTGGGCCTGCGGCGACGTGCAGGACCCGCACTACCGCCAGGCGATCACGGCCGCCGGCACCGGCTGCATGGCCGCGATCGAGGCCGAACGCTGGCTCGCCGCACAGGGCCTCGATTGAGGCTCCTCGCGGCGAGGCGGAATACCGGCTCGGGGCTGCGTGGTTGAACGTTCGGCGTGTGGAGGATGCAATGATCTCATTTTCCGAGCGAGCGGTCGAGAAGGTCAGGGAGTACGCTGGGCAGATGCCGGAGGCCGCCGGCAAGGAGCTGCGCCTGTTCATCGAAGGCGTCGGCTGCGGCGGCTTCTCCTACGGCTTCACCTTTGACGAGGAGCGCGATGGCGACACCGTGGTGGAGAGCGGCGGCCTCAAGGTGCTGGTCGACGCGCAGAGCGCGCCCCACCTGACGGGTGCCACGGTCGACTTCATCGAGGACGGCCGTGGCTCCGGCTTCACCGTCGACAACCCGAACGTCCCGGACCTCCCCGAGTCGGGTGGGTGCAGCGGCTGCAGCTGCGGTTGACCGGTGATCACCCGTCTGCCGACCGCGCGGCTGCTCGAGGTCGTCCGCCTCGGCCACCCCGTGCTGCGGGCGACCGCCGAGCCGGTTCCTGAGGAGTGGTTCGGCAGCGGCCGCCTTCGCGAGCTCGGCGATGACCTCGTCCACACCATGCTCGAAGAGGACGGCGTCGGACTCGCGGCGCCGCAGGTGGCCGAGCCGCTGCGCCTGTTCGCGTACTGGCTGCCGGCGACCGACACGGTCGAAGAGCTCCGGCCGACGGTGCTCGTCAACCCCGAGCTCCGCGCCATCGGCGACGAGCTCGTCGAGGGCTGGGAGGGCTGCCTGTCGATTCCCGGCCTGCGCGGGCTGGTGCCGCGCCACGAGCGCATCAAGCTCAAGGCGCGCACTGTCGAGGGCGAGCCGGTCTCGCTGACCGCCGACGGCTTCCACGCCCGGGTCCTCCAGCACGAGTTCGACCACCTCGACGGCATCGTCTTCCTCGACCGCATGGGCTCGCCGAGATCGCTCGCCTTCGAGCCGGAGTGGGAGCGCTACCTGCTCGACGGAGGCCAGCACGACGGCTGACGCAGTCGTCCGCGAGCGCCCGCCGTGGGCGATGCTGGCGGTGGCCGCGGCGCTCGGCCTCCTCGCCGGCTCCTTCGCGATCGCCAACACCTCGATCGGCTGGCACCTCGCGTCCGGTCATTGGGTCCTCGAACACCACGCGGTTCCCCGCTCCGACCCCTTCTCGACCACCGCCGAGGGCACCCCGTGGGTCGATCACGAGTGGGGCTTCCAGGTGATGCTCGCCGCTGCGGAGCGGCTCGGCGGCGCGCCGCTCCTCGTGCTGGCGCGGGCGGTGCTGGTGGCGGCGCTGGCGGTGATGCTGCTCGTCTTCGGCTTTCGCAGCGGCCTGTCGCCGCCCGCCGCGCTGCTGGTCGCCGTGCTCTGTCTGTACGGGGCGCGGATCCGCTTCTTCCTGAGGCCGGAGCTCGCAACCCTGCTGATCGCTCCGCTGGTGGTGTGGATCTTCCTCCACCGGCGCGAGCACGGCGGGCGCGGCGGGCTGCTCGCGATCGGCGCTCTCATGGCGGCGGGCGCCAACCTCCACGCCGGCATCCTGGTGGTGCCTCCCCTGCTCGCCGGTCTGCTCGCCGCCGAGCTCCTGCAGTGGCGGTGGACGCGGCGCGGACCGCAGCCGCTCGGCTCGGGGGCGCTCGCACTCGCCGTCGCGGCCGTCACGCCGGTGCTCAACCCCTACGGCTGGCGCCTCTACGGCGTCCCGATCGAGATCGCCCGGCTGGTCGGCCTGCCTCACATTCCCAACCCGGAGTGGATCTCGCCCTCGTTCCTCGATGTGCCGCCGCTCTATGTCGCGATCGCCGGCGGCCTGGTGCTGCTCGCGCTCGCCGAACGGCGGGCCGCCCGCTGGGCCCTGTTCGTGATCGCAGCGGCGCTCGCGCTGCGCTATGTCCGCAACGTCGGCCTCTTCTTCGCGCTGCTGCCGATCGCGGTCGCGCCGGCGCTGGCGTCGCTGCCGGCTCTCGGGCGCGACGGCGTGGCGGCACGCCGCCCGCTGTGGCGGGTCGCGGCGGTCGCGCTGGCCGTGCTCGTCGTGGCGTCGATGGTGGCGGAGCCGGGCCGTGCGCCGGCGTTCGGGTTCTCCGACCGCTTCTACCCGGTGCAGGCGCTCGCCTTCATCGAGCGGCAGGGCCTCGCGGCAGCGCCCCTGTACAACGACGTCCGCTTCGGCGGCTTCCTGATCCGGCACGCCTACCCGCAGCGGAGGGCCTTCCTCGACGACCGCAACGAGATCCACGAGCCGCTGCTCGCCGAGATCCACGCGATCCTCGGCAGCAGCGATCCCCGCGCCTGGCAGGCGATGCTCGACCGCTACGGCGTCGAGGTGGCCCTGCTGCGGTACAACCCGCCGTTCACGGTGCTGCGGCCCGATGGGCGAACGGTCGGCCGGCGCGGCTTCTCAGCCCTCTGGTTCCCCGACGAGCGGTGGGCTTTGGTCTACTGGGACGACATCGCGATGGTGCTCGTCGACCGCGCCACGACCGACCCCAACCTCGTCGAGCGCTCCGCCTACCGGGTCATCCGCCCCGACGACGCCGACGAGCTGCGGGCACGGATCGCAGCCGACCCCGCGTTCGCTTCGCTCGCCGCCGCCGATCTCGCCCGCAAGCTCGCCGAGCAGCCCGACTGCGAACGGGCCCTCGCGCTCTCCGAGCAGCTCCTCGCCAGCCCGTAACCCCGCATCCACCGTCCGGACAGCGGCGCGCGCCGTTGCGGATAGTGGCGCGATCCGGTCAGTCCCAACGGATCCGCTTGCGCGCGACCAGGGTGCAGGTGGACGGGTCGACGCCGTAGGGGTTGCCGAGGTAGTCGAGGGGGGCCTCGGGCAGCAGACCCTGCTTCACGACCTCCTGCCACGACTCCGGGCACCTGCCGGTGCGCTGGCGGAATTGGGCGAGCAGTGGATCGAGGGTCCTGCGGTGTAGAGCGACGTAGCTGTCGTAGAGGTGGCTGGTCGCGAGGTTGATGTCGGGCTTGCGGGTCGCCTCCGACACAACTTCTTCCCAGTAGGCGATCGAGTCCTCGATCGTCCAGCCGTGGATGTTGTCCCGCCACCGGCCGTAGACGCGCTTCACCTCGGGCGGCGCGCCGGGCCGCTCGGCAGCCGTCTTCATCCAGCGCACCGCGAGCTCCTGGTCGTTGAGCACCAGGTGAGCATCCCAGGCCGCCACCTCGGCCAGCTCCCAGCTGTCCGGCATGTTGGCAAGGCCCTTGTCATAGAGCCGGACGACCGCAGCCTTGTGCTGCGCCGGATCGCCGGACTTCTGCAGCAACATGATCAGAGCGCCAATGCGGTAGGCGTCGAAGTAGCGCGGGTCGAGATCGGTCACCAGATCGAAGACCGTCTCCAGGTAGAGGAACTTCTCGTCGAGGGAGAACTGCGAGTAGTACTGGATCGACCACATGTAGAGCAGATCGGCCATCAAACCCTGGTTGCCCAAGCTCGCGAGCTTCAGGATCTCGGGCGTCGGCAGGTAGAGCAGCTGCTTGCCGAGCACATCTTGCTTGGGAATCGCCTGCAGGCCGAGCCCGCTCACCACCATGATCGAGCCGAGGGCGAGCACCGCCGCGACGCTCGCGAGGCACCGGCTCACACCAGGTCCTTGGTGCGGAAGCGGGCGCAGGCGAGCACCAGCACCATCGCGGTGTAGGCCAGGCCATAGATCACGGTCAGGGCGACCTCGCCCGAGGAGACCCCGAGGCCGTGCACCACCTCGGCCTTGAAGTTGAAGCGCTCGAGGTTGGGCAGCACCGCATGGACCGCGACGACCAGCGGTCGCACGATGCCGCTGTCGACGTGCTGGGTGAGCAGCCAGATGTCCTCCGCCACGTGGCCGATGACGAACACCGCGAGCGTGAAGACGGTGCCGAGCATGGGCCGCGTCAGCACTGCGAACAGGGTCGCGAAGGCGGTCAGGAGCGCCATCTCGAGGAGCGTCATCGCGGCCGCGAACAGCAGCCCAGCGTCAAACTCCCGGAGGTAGACCACCGTCACCAGGAGCAGCACCGCCGTCATCAGCGCCAGGTTCACCGCCACCGTGGCCAGCAGGCCGAGGTACTTGCCGATCAGGAACTGCCATCGGCGCACCGGCTTGGCGAGGATGTTGTAGACCGTCCGGCTGTCGACCTCGCGGCTGATCAGCAGCACGCTCATCATCACTGCGATCAGCATCGTGAACAGCTGGATGCCGGCGAGCCCGAAGTCCTTGATGACCTTGCCCTCGTCGCCCACGGTCAGCAGGCCGAACAGCTTCGAGCACACCAGCAGCAGCACCGCGAAGCCCAGGAACAGGTAGAGCACCCGGTCGCGCAGCGCCTCGCGGAAGGTGTTGCGGGCGATCGCCGCCACCGCTCTCATCGACCGCCTCCCTCGTAGTGGCGGAGCACGAACTCCTCGAGCGTGCTGCGCACCGGCGACAGCGCCACCAGCCGGGCGCCGGAGGCGGCAAGCTCTCGGATCAGCGCGTCGCGGTGCTCGCCCGCCACCCGCACCCACCACGCGTCGCTGCCCCGGTGGCTCGCCAGCAGCGGCGTCTCGAGGTCGACGGCGTCGCCGCCCACGAATGACAGCTCGTAGGCCTCGGCCTCCTGCGCCACCAGCTCGCGGACCTCACCGACCGCGCGCACCGTGCCGTCGACGAGGATCGCCACCCGGTCGCAGATCGTCTCCACGTCGGGGATGATGTGGCTCGAAAAGAAGACCGTCGTCCCGCGTTCCTTCTCCGCCAGGATGAGGTCGCGGACGTCCCGCCGACCGACCGGGTCGAGCCCACTCATTGGCTCGTCGAGGATCAGCAGTTCGGGCCGTCCGAGCAACGCCTGGGCGAGCGACAGGCGCTGCAGCATGCCCTTGGAGAAGGTCCGCATGGCGCGATTGGCGGCGCCGGTCATCGAGACCAGTTCGAGCACCTCGGCGACGCGGGCTCCGACCCGAGCGCGGGGCAGTGCGAGCAGCTCGGCGTGGAACTCGAGAAACTCGCGCCCTGTGAGGTGGTTGTAGACGTACGGCTGCTCCGCCATGAAGCCGATTCGCGCCCGCGCCTCGAGCCGGTCGTGGGGCAAGCCGCAGACCGAGATCCGACCTCGGTCGGGCCGGATCAGGCCGGTGATCGCCTTGATGGTGGTCGTCTTGCCGGCCCCGTTCGGCCCCAGGAAACCGAAGGTCTCGCCGCGGTGAACCTCGAGCGAGAGCCCCTTGAGCACGTCGACCCGACGCTCGAACAGCCCGGGGTCGAAGCTCTTGTGGAGGCCCTCGACGCTCAGCGCAATCTCTGCCACCCGCTCCTCCACTGGCCGTCGGCAAAGAAGTATATCGTGCCCTCCAATCCCGCTTCCGCACCCGCTTTCGGACTCGCGGCCACACACGCTCGTTCGTTCCGTCCTCGAGATCGCTCCGCGCCGTTCCTCCGGAGGCGCTCCCCGAGGGAGCCACCTTTGGCGATTCCGGGCCTCAAGCACCCTGTCAGGAGGAACGCTGCCCCGAAATCGCCAAAGATGGCACGCCCGCACGACGCGCTCTCCTCGTACTCGCTTCGCCTCCCGGGAGCGGCATGCGCCAGATCACCGCGCCTCGATGGCGATCGATGCGATAATTCCACCGGGAAGGGTCGGACCATGGTGGAGCTCTCCGCTCTCGATATCCTCGGCAAGCAGTTCTCCCGGCGCCTTCGCGGCTACGCGCCGATGGAGGTTCATGAGTTTCTGTCGCAGATCGCGACGGCGGTCGAGGGGCTGACACGTGACCGCGGCGAGTTCCGGCAGCGCGTCCATCGGCTCGAGCAGGAGCTCGCCGACTACCGGGAGCGGGAGTCGGCCCTTCACGAGGCGCTGGTCGCGGCCCAGCGCACCGCCGAGTCGACGGTCGCGGCGGCGCGGAGCGAGAGCCAGAAGGTCATCGACGACGGCCACGCGCTCGCCGAACGGCTGGTCGAGGAGGCCAACCAGCGCGCCCAGAACATCGAGGTGCTGCTGTCCGAGCTGCGCTCGCGCCGGCGCGAGGCGCGGTCCGAGCTGATGCGGATCGTCGAGGTGCTCGAGGGCTTCGTGCGCGACGACCAGAAGCGGGAGCAGGAGGAGCGCGCCACGCCGCAGCTCGCGGTGCTGCAGCGCCGCACGGCGAACTCCTCCGAGTCGTCCGGATGAGCCTGCTCATCCGTGGCGCCTCCCAGGTCGCCACCCCGACAGGCCACGGCGCGCGGCGCGGGGCCGACCTCGCTCGCCTCGACGTGCGGCCGCGGGCGGTCGTGCGCTGCGAGGGCGACCGGATCGCCTTCGTCGGCAGTGAGGAGGAGCACGACCGCTCCTTTCCGCGGCCGGATGCCGTGCTCGACGCCGGCGGCGGCTGCGTGCTGCCCGGCTTCGTCGACCCTCACACCCACCCGGTGTGGGCGGGATCCCGCGAGGACGAGTTCAACCGCCGGCTGCGCGGTTCGACCTACATGGAGATCGCGCGGGCGGGCGGCGGCATCAACGCCACCGTGCGCGCGACCCGCGGTGCGAGCCGCGACCAGCTGCTCGCCGCGGCCCTCGCCCGACTCGACATCTTTCTCGGGCACGGCACGACCACCATCGAGGCGAAGTCCGGCTATGGCCTCGACCTCGCAACCGAGCTCCGCATGCTCGAGGTGATCCGCGACGCCGACCGCAGCCACCCGGTGGACCTCCACCCGACCTGCCTGGCCGCGCACGAGGTGCCGCCCGAGCACCGCGACGACCCCGAGCGCTACATTCGCCTTCTGGTTGACGAGATCCACCCCGCGATCGCCGCGAGCGGGCTCGCCGAGGCGGTCGACGTGTTCTGCGAGCGGGGGGTCTTCGACCTCGACCAGACCCGACGGCTGCTCGCCGACGCCCCGCGCTACGGCTGGCGGATCCACCTCCACGCCGACGAGCTCAGCCAGCTCGGCGGCACCGAGCTCGCGGTCGAGCTCGGCGCGCTGACGGCCGACCACCTGATCTACGTCTCGGAGGCGGGGATCCGCGCCCTCGCCGCCTCGGAAACTGTGGCGGTCCTGCTGCCCGGCACCTCGTTCTTCCTGCGCTCGAGCTACGCCCCGGCGCGAGCCATGGTCGAGGCGGGGTGCGCGGTGGCGGTCGCCACCGACTGCAACCCGGGCTCGTCGCCGACCCAGTCGATGCCGGCGATCCTGGCCCTGGCCTGCCTGGGCATGGGGCTCACCGTCGAGGAGGCGCTGACCGCCGCCACCCTCAACGCCGCGGCGGCAATCGGCCGCGCCGGCGAGATCGGCTCGCTCGAGGTCGGCAAGCGGGCCGACCTGATCGTGCTGGGCGCGCCCTCCTACCACCACCTGGTCTATCACTACGGCGTCAGCCAGATCCGCCACGTGGTCAAGAACGGCCGCCTCGTCGTCCGCGACGGCCTCCGCACCGGCTGACCCTCCCGTCTCCATGCCCGTGCCCGTCTCCGGGCCTGTGCCCGATCCCTCTTCCGAATCTGGGGCGGCCGTGTCGGATACGGAGACGGAAACGGAGACGGGCACGGAAACGCCCAGTCGCGAGCACCAATCGGTCCCCTGTCCCCGTGGTTCTCAGGACTCTCCGCGGGTGCGCCGACCTCAGCCGCGGTCCAGCAATTGGAACACGGCGCGCTCGGCGCGGTCGACCGGCAGCTCGCGCAGGCACAGGGCGCTGCCGACCGGGCAGCAGCCGGCGCGACACGGAGCGCAGTCGAGGTCGCGGCTCAGGACGAGGTGGCGGTCGCCGAGCGGGCCGGTGCGGCGCGGGTCGGTGGGACCGAACAACGCCACCGCCCGGATGCCGACCGCTGCCGCGAGGTGCATCGGCCCGGAGTCGTTGCACACCAGCACCGACAGCCGGGCGAGCACGCCTGCGAGGCCCGCCACGTCCGACGCGGCGCCGGCGATGGGCAGCGGCACTCCTGCGGCCGCCGCCACCTGGCGTCCGACCTCCTCCTCGCCCGGCCCGATGACGACCACCACCTCCAGGCCGCGCGCCCGCATCCGGCGCGCCAGCTCGCCGTAGGAAGCCGCTGGCCAGCGCTTGGTCTCGCCGCGGGCGCACGACGGAGCGACGCCGACCGCGCCCTCCCACGCCACCCCGGCTTGACGGAGCACGCGGGCGCCTTCCTCGACCAGCGCGAGCGGCAGCGCGGGCCGCCAGCGGGGGTCGACGCTGGACAGGCCCAGGCCCTCGAGGATCGGATCGGCGTCGAACACCTGGTGGCGGCTGCGGTCCACCGGGTAGCGCTCGGTCAGCAGCAGCCGGCCGCCGTCGCCGTCGCTGCCGAGCGACCGGCGGGCGCTCAGGCGCAGGCAGATCTTGGCTCGCGACGCGTGCCGGAGCGTGATCCCGACGTCGAAGCGGCCGCTGCCCCGGCACAGCCGACGGGCACTGGCAATCGGCGAGGCCTTGGGCGGGCTTGCCACGACTGCCGCCGAGGGAAACAACGCCTCGAACAGCCGGCGGCCCGGCGGCCGGGCATGCAGGGTCGTCTCGCCGCCGGCGTTGCCGTCCACCAGCCGCTGGATCGCCGGCAGCGCCATGACCTGGTCACCCACCCAGTTGGGAAGATCGATGACCAGCCGGGTCGGCAGCACGCTCTGCATGGCTCCATTCCCTTTACGGAGCAGGGCGCCGCAACGTCACGGGCCATCGACGCGGAGGCGGCGGATCGCCAGCGCCCGGCCCGTCATCTCGTCGGCGTCGACGATCGCTCCGCGGAGCTGGATGTCGCGCTTGGCCGGCTCGAAGGGCCGCGGCGTGCCGAGCAGGAAGCGCTCGATGACCTTGTCCGGCCGCATCCCGATCACCGACTCGTAGGGCCCGGTCATCCCGACGTCGGTCTGGAAGGCGGTCCCCTGGGGCAGGATGCGCTCGTCGGCGGTGGGCACGTGGGTGTGAGTCCCGAGCACCGCCGTCACCCGGCCGTCCAGGTACCACCCGATGGCCTGCTTCTCCGAGGTGGCCTCGGCATGCATGTCGACGACGACGACTCGAACGCCGGCGTGCCGCTGCCGGATCTCCTCGAGCACCCGATCGGCCGCCCGGAACGGGTTGTCGATCGGCGCCATCAGCGCCTGGCCCTGCAGGTTGATCACCGCCACCGGCACACCGCCGGCGGTCTCCTCGACGCACCAGCCGCGACCGGGGTTGCCGTCGGGGTAGTTGGCGGGGCGCAGCAGCGAGGGGTGCGCGTCGAGCAGCGGCACCCCCTCCTTCTTGTCCCAGACGTGGTTGCCCGACGTCCATACGTCGACCGGCAGCCCATCCAGTTCCTCGAGCACCTTGGCGGTGAGGCCGAAGCCGCCGGCGATGTTCTCGGCGTTGGCGACCACGAAGTCGATCCGCTCGCGGTCGACCAAGCCCTCGAGGTGGGTTTCCAGCGCGCGCCGGCCGGGGCCGCCCATGATGTCGCCGACGAACAGGACCCGGATCACCTGGCGTATTCCACCGCGCGGGTCTCGCGGATCACCGTCACCTTGATCTGGCCCGGGTAGGTGAGCTCGGCCTCGACCTTCTTGGCGACGTCGCGGGCCAGCCACAGCGCCTCCTCGTCGGAGATCTTGTCGGACTCGACCACGATCCGCAGCTCGCGGCCGGCCTGGATGGCGAAGGCCTTGTCGACCCCCTTGAAGTCGGCGGCCAGCTTCTCCAGCGTGTCGAGCCGCTTGATGTAGCTCTCGAGGATCTCGCGCCGCGCCCCCGGCCGGGCCGCCGACAGCGCGTCGGCCGCGGTCACCAGCACCGCCTCGACCGAGTGCGGCTCGACGTCGCCGTGGTGGCACTCCATGGCGTGGATGACCAGGTCGCTCTCGCCGTGCCGGCGCAGCAGGTCGCGGCCGAGCTCGAGGTGGGTGCCGTCCATCTCCCGGTCGACCGCCTTGCCGATGTCGTGCAGCAGCCCGGCCCTCCCCGCCACCTTGGCGTTGACGCCGAGCTCGGCGGCCATGTGGTGGGCGAGCCACGACACCTCGAGCGAGTGCTTGAGGACGTTCTGGCCGAACGACGAGCGGAACTGGAGCCGGCCGAGCAGCTTTTGAAGCTCGGGGTGGAGGTCCGGGATGCCGGCCTCCAGCGCCGCCGCCTCGCCATCGGCGAGCAGCTTCTCGTCCATCTCGGTCTGCACCTTGGCCACCAGCTCCTCGATGCGCCCGGGGTGGATGCGGCCGTCCTGGATGAGGTTGGTCAGCGCCAGCCGGGCGATCTCGCGCCGCACCGGCTCGAAGCAGGACAGGATCACCGCCTCCGGGGTGTCATCGACGATCAGGTCGACGCCGGTGGCCTGCTCGAAGGCCCGGATGTTGCGCCCCTCGCGACCGATGATCCGACCCTTCATCTCGTCGGACGGCAGGTCGACGACCGAGACCGTGCTCTCGACCACGTGCTCGGAGGCGATGCGCTGGATCGCCATCGAGATCACCCGGCGGGCCTTGTCCTTGGCCTTCTCGGTGGCCTCCTCCTCGATCCGGCGGATCATGTTGGCGGCCTCCATCCGGGCATCGTGCTCCATGGCCCGCATCAGCTCGGCCTTGGCCTGCTCGGTGCTCATGCTGGAGATCTGCTCGAGGCGGGTGCGCTGCTCGGCGACCGCGGCGTCGAGCCGACGCTCGACCTCGGCGATGGCGCTCTCGCGCACCCCGAGCGTTTCATCCCGGCGGCTCAGCGCGGCTTCCCGGCCGGCCAGCTCCTCGACCCTGCCAACGAGCTCGCGCTCCCGGCGGTCGAGCTCTCGGCCGAGGCCGTCGAGCTCGATGCGATGGTCACGGGTCTCGCGCTCGAACTCGGTGCGCGCCGCCAGCAGGCGCTCGCGTACCAGGATCTCGCCGTCCTTCTGGACCCGCTGGCTGTCGATTTCGGCCCGCGCCCGGATCCGTCGCGCTTCCTTCTCGGCGTTGGCGAGCAGGCGGCGCGCGGCGACTCGGGACGCCCGCCAGAGCGCCCACACCACGATCAACGCGGCGATCGCCACCAGCAGCACGCCGATGGGCAGCACGCCGATGGCTGGAATCAAACGATTCACGGTATCCCCCCTGTCAAGGAGCGATCAGGGGTGTCCGGCTTGGGGGTTGGCAGGAACTCTAGGGAGGCAAAATGGAGGTCCCCGCTTCGGCCGTGTGAGCAATCCTATTTGAACCTGCGAAACCACAGGTGGGCGCCTGTCCTCCACCCTTCTCCCACCGTGCGGCGAGCCTCCGAATGGAGGAACGCGGCAGCCCTTCAAATAGGTGTTGGTTCAACGATAGTCTTACTCATCACCAACCGCGCAGGGACCTCCGAGTCCAGTGTTCATTCCCGGGCCTCCCCGGATCTCATGGCCTGTTCGAGCTTCGCAACGAGCCTTTCCGCCTGTTCTTCCAACCGTTCTTGCCGGACATCCTGATCCGTTTCACGCTCGTGAAACAGTTCGTCCGCAATGTTGAGTGCGGTCAAGACCGCGATCTTGACCGTGTCGACGCTGGAGCTCCTCTCGGCGACCTCGCGCATCCGGGTGTCCACAAAACGCGCCAGCTCCTCGAGGCGCGCCGAGTCCCCGTCCGCCCGCAGCCCGAGCCGCTGTCCGAAGATCTCGACTGTGGCCCGAACGGTCGTCATCGGGGCTCCTTTCCACGTCCAGTATACAGCATCAAGGCGTGACGTTTCAGGCCGCCTCAAGCCCCCTTTTCACCCGCTTCCGCGCCCGTCTCCGTGCCCGTGCCCGTGCCCGAGTGGGGCTTTGGAACTAGGGGGGGCGCCGCTTCCCCGTGCCCGTCTCCGCGCCTGCGCCCGAAGGAGCATGCGCGCGCGGGCACGTCGCGTTGGAGACCGATACGGAGACGGATGCGGAGACAAGCGTATCCGGGGTCGGCGCCCCGGCTTCGGACGGCCGGTCGCGGCCGCGGGGCCTAGTCGGCCGCCGAGGACAGCGCCTTGTCGAGCACGCCAAGGACCTTGCCGAGGCGCTCGGCCAGCTCTTCGCGCTGCGACTCGAGCTTGGCGATCTTGGCCTCGAGCTCACCGCTGCCGCCGAGCTGGCCCTCGAGCTCCTCGATGCGGCCCTCGAGCTCGGCGATCCGGGTGGTCGCCGCCTGGTGGGCCTCGACGAACTCCTCGATCCTCGACTCCAGCTTCTTCAGCACCGAATCCAGTGACATGGCTCCCTCCGGAAGTCTGATCGTCACGCGAAGCTCACCCCGAGGCGCGCGGCGAGGCGCCCCCGCAGCTCGGCCTGGGCGGCGTTGACCTCGTCCTGGGTCAGCGACCGCTCAGGGTGGCGGTAGACCATTCGTAGGGTCGTCCGCACCCGGTCGGCCGGCAGCCCGGCGCCGGTGAACCTGGCCTGCAGCTCGACGGTCTCGACGCGCTCGCCCGCGAGCTCACGGACCGCGCCGTCGAGCGTCGCGAAGGCGAGGCCCGCGGGGTGCTCGACGGTCATGTCCGCCACCACCGAGGGGTACCGAGGCACCGGCTGGAAGCGGACCGGCGGCCTCCCCCCGGAGGCGTCCGCCAGCTCGAGCTCGGCCACGTAGACCGGCTGCCGCAGATCCCAGCGAGCGGCGGTGCGCTCGGCCAGCAGCCCGGCGATCCCGATCACGGCATCGCCCGCGGCGAGCACCGCGCCCTCCGCCTCAGCAAGCCATGGCCCGCCGCCGCGACGCCACTCGACGGCCGGGAACGAGATGCGGTCCAGCAGCTCCTCGACCAGGCCCTTGAGGTCGGTGAAGGCCGCAGCGCAGCCATCACGCGAGCCGGCGATCGCCAGCGCCAGGCGCTCGCGCTCGACCGGCACGCCGTCGCCGGCGCAGAACACCCGGCCCTGCTCGAAGATCGCGAGCGCGCGCTCGCCCCGGTTGAGGTTGACGCGCGCGCCGGCGAGCAGGCCCGGCAGCAGCGACCGCCGCATCACGCTCTGGGTGCGGGCGAGCGGGTTCGAAAGCGGCAGCGGCGGCCCGCTGGCAAACGGCAGCTCGCCGGTCAGGGCGTCGTCGTCGGGATCGATGAAGGCGAAGGTCATGACCTCGGCGAGCCCGACTCCCACCGCCGCGTCCCGCGCCCGGTCCACCAGCTCCCAGTTGGGGTGGCGGTGTCCGGGCGAGGTCGACAGCACGGGCAGCCGCGCCGGGACGGCGCCGTAGCCGCAATGCCGGATCACCTCCTCGTAGAGGTCGGCAACGCGGTCCACGTCGACCCGGTGGGAAGGCGGCGTCACGGTCACCCGATCGCCCTCCGCCCTGGGCGCGAAGCCGAGCCCGTCGAGGATTCGGAGCACGTCCGGAGCGGCGATCTCGAGGCCGGCGAAGCGCGACAGCCCGGCGACCGAAAGACTCAAGGTCCGCGCCGGCCCGCGCCGCGCGTCGACGTCGATGCGGCCCCGGCACACGCGCCCGCCGCACAGCCTGGCGATCATCGCCGCGGCGACGTCGCAGGCGGTCGCCGCCATCTCCGGGTCGCAGCCGCGCTCGAAGCGATGGGAGGCCTCGGTGTGGATGCCGAGCCGACGGGCGGCGCGGCGCACCGTGAGCGGGTCGAAGTGGGCGCTCTCGATGAGCAGGTCCGTCGTGCTCGGCGAGATCTCCGAGTTGGCGCCGCCCATGATGCCGGCGAGCGCCACCGGCCGCGACGCGTCCGCGATCACCAGCATCGAGGGATCAATCTCCCGCGCCTCGCCGTCGAG